>DATHNU010000950.1:0-8295 GCA_035485695.1 Reyranella sp.
CGGCCCTCGAACACCAGCCGCGAAACCGGTTCGCGATCGCTTGGCGTCTCGCGGGTCTGGTAGCTCTCCGGCAAGACGCTTTTGTCGGCCTGGCGACCAATGGCGATGGCCGCCTCGACGCGATACTCGTCTTCAGGCACGTCGAGCGCCACGTAGCAGCCTTGGTGATCGAACCCGGTCATGCCATGAGCTGCCCACCCCAGGCGATGGGCCTGCAGGGCGAGGTAGCCCCACGCGGCGCCGGCGTCGAACGAGTGGCTGTAGATCGCCTCAGGCTCGCCGGACGATCGCCGCCGGAGCCGGTGCGACACGACGAAGATCAGAGCCGCGGCGCGATGAGCCCAGGCCTGATTGTATGGGATCAGCAGCTCCAGCAGTGTCTCCCAACCAGGACGGTCTCGATGCGCGTAAACGAAGCGCCAGGGCTGCAGATTGAACGCCGATGGCGCCCAGTGGGCGGCCTCGAACAGCGACATCAGCACGCTATCGGGGATCGTCTCGTCGGCGAACGCCCGTGGGGACCAGCGGTCGAGAAACATTGGATCGATGTCGTATGGCGACTGACGGCGGGGCTCTGGATCGTCCATCGGGGCAGATTCCTGTGGCTGGGGCTTTGATCAGGTTGGGCTGTTCTGCGATCCGCAGGCGAAACTCGACCGGCGCCGCGGCTTGGCCATGCCCGGCGACTGGACAGAGCGCTTCCTGGCCCGTGTCCGACCCTGTCGAGGAAGCGTTCAACAACCTGGCCCTCGCTAGGCGCACGCGTCGCTCAGCCCGCCTGCACGGCCAGCGCCGCCAGCATGGCGGCGAAGGTCAGGTACCACGCCGGGGTCAGGGCGCCGCCGCCGTTGGCCGCAATCCAGGTCAGCGCCGCGGGGGCAAATCCGCTGAAGATCGTTACCGCCAGGTTGTAGGACAGCGAGACGCCAACAGAGCGACTCTGCGGCGGAAAGCACTCGGCCAGGGCTGCTGGCGCCGGCCCGGCGAAGGCGCCGGTGGCGACGCAGAAGAGTGACTGCACAAGGACCAGCGTCGGCAGGGTGGGACTGGCCTGTAGCAGCCACAACAGCGGATAGCCGCAGACGCCCAGCGCTACGGTGGCGCTCAACAACACCACGCGTCGCCCGAACCGGTCCGAGAGCGCGCCGCTGCCCAGGCAGGCGCCGGCCAGCAGCACGTTGCCGATCAGCGCGGCCGCGAACGCCTGCCGTGCGGAGAAGTGGAAGGTCCGCTGCACATAGACCGGCATGAAGATGACGAGCACGTAGCTCGCCACGGTGAGCAGGGTCGAGAGCCCGGCCGCCCTGGCCAGCCCCGGCCAGTGGCGCCCGAACAGGACAGCCAGGTCGCCCAGGGGGCGACGCCGGCCGGCCATGTCGGCCGTGGCCCGCGAGAATTCCGGGCTGTCCTGGAGTGTCCGGCGCATCCAGAGCCCCGCCAGCGCGATCAGCAGGCCGAACAGGAATGGGATCCGCCAGGCGAAACGCGTGATCTGGGCGTGGGTGAAGAGGGCGGCGGTGACGAAGGCGACCGCCGCGCCCATGATGTTGGACAGCCCCATGCTGGCCTGCAGCCAGGCCGCGGTCTGACCGCGGCGCGCTGGCGGCCCGTGCTCGGACAGGAAGGCGGCGGCCCCGCCGAATTCGCCCCCGGCAGAAAAACCCTGCAGGGTCCGTCCCACCAGGATCAGTAGCGGCGCGCCAACCCCGATCGCCGCGTAGGTCGGTGCGAGGGCCAAGATAGCGGTGCCGGCGAACATGATCGACAGCGCCGCCGTCAGCACCGCCTTGCGCCCGGCCCGGTCGCCATAGAGACCCAGCACCAATGCGCCCAGCGGCCGGGCGACGAAGCCCAGGCCGAACGCCAGCAGCGCCTTGACCAGTTCGAGCGTCGATCCGCCGCCCGGGAAGAACGCTTCCGCCAGGTAGATCGAAAACAGGGCGTAGACGGTGAAGTCGTACCACTCGAAGCTGTTGCCGAGGGCGGCCGCGATGATCGCGCCTCGCTGAATGCGAACATTGTCGGCGCCGGCGCCCATGTCAGATGCTGCGATCGTCTTCTTCACGGTCTGCGAGACCCGTCAGCTTGCCAAGACGGCAGTAGCAGAGGACCGTCAGGATACGATCGGCCTGATCGGTGGTTGTTACCTAGGGATTTGTCGAGGATGGCAGCGTTCAACTGCGGACTGGCGAATTGTTCTCCGCGGCAGGCAATATTGCACGCTGAAACGACAGAGTTTCGGTCAGAGCCGCGCTGCCGGGCGCTTTGCCCGAGATGATCGAGCTGCGCCATCTCAACCATCTGCTGATGGCCTGCGAGTGCGAGAACCTGACGCGGGCGGCGCAGGAGCTCGATGTGGCGCCCTCCACGCTCAGCGCCAGCCTGAAAGCTTTGGAGACCGAGGTCGGCGTCAACCTGTTCAAGCGCCTCGGCGCCGGCCTTTACCCCAGGGCCAGCGCGCGCTGGCTGTTTCGCGCCGGCCTTCCGGTGCTGCTGCTCGAGCGCCACGTGCTGCGCCAGGTGCGCCGGCGCGCGCTGGACGCGTCGCCCCGCACGCTCAATGTGTTCCTCGACGTGAAATTCACCATCGGTCGGATCAGCAAGGCGTTGCTGCGGGCGATCGAGCAGACTGAGCGCGAGGAGCCTGACCTGCTCGTGCATCCGATCTGGATCGACGATGAGCCCACCCCGTTCGATCAAGGCTGGCCGGACGATGTCGCGGCGCCGCCCACCGCGTCGCTGACGCTGCAGATGATCGGGCCGGAGACCGCCGTCGCGGCCGACGAGACGGCGCTGCTGCGCGATCCGTGGGTGTTGGCCTGCCGCGCGGCCGGAGAAGGCGCAGATCCGCCCGATCTGGCCAACCGCGCCATCATTGTGCCGGTGGTGTCTCAGGGCCTGATCGACATGGTCGAGGCGCACCTGTCGCGCGCGCCCTTCAAGCATGTGCGCCTGGTCGCCGATCATCCGGGCTCGCTGCCGCGGTTGATGAACGATCAGCCGGACTGCGCCTTCCTGCTGCCCAGCAGCGCGGTCTGCGGGCGGCTTGGCCTGATGAACGTCTTCACCAGCCCACTGAGGCCGGCGCTGACCACGACGCTGATCGCCCGGGCCGATCGCGACGGGCCCGAAGCGCAGCGTTTCCTCGAGCGGCTCCGCTGCGCGTTCGCCGCGCCGAGTTCGACCACCGCCCTGGCGCCGGAGCTGACGTCCCGGCGCCTGCGCTATTTCAACCTCACCCACCGCCTGCGCTCGGTCTCGGCCGCGGCGCGGGTGGCGAATGTCGCTCAGCCGGCCCTTAGCGAGCAGCTGCGCAAGCTGGAGGAGACCCTCGGCGTGCGACTGTTCGACCGACAGAGCAACGGTGTCTCGCCGACGCCCGCCACCCGCTCGTTCGCCGCCGCCGCGGGCGCGCTCGAGCACGGCCTGCACGACTTGGGCGTGGGGGCGATGTCGATCCGCTCTTCGGACGAGAGCCGGCTCAGCCTTGGCGTGCTGCCGTCGGTCAGCCAGCATGGGCTGCTCATCAACCGCATCGCCGAGGCCGTCTTGGCGCTGCGCGCCGAGCACGCCAACATGCGCGTTGTCGTGCAGGAGGCGCCGAACGGCAGTCTGCAGGACTGGGTGCTGCGCGGCCGCGTCGGGTTGGCGATCGTCGAGACCGGGCCGCCGCACCTGCCCAGGCTCTCGCTTGGCGCGTCCGAGAACCTGGCCGTGATCACCCATCCCAGGCACGCGTTGCTGCCGCCGGGCCCCGTGCCGTTCGCTGAGCTCGACAAACTGCGACTGGCGCTGCCCACTTCCCAGTTCGGCCTGCGCCAGCTGCTCGACGGCGCGGCGCGCTCTCAGCGCATCAATTTGAAGCCGGCGATCGAGATCGACGCGCTGGCGATGCTGATCGCGATGCTGCGGCACGAAGCGATCTGCACCATCCTGCCGCCCTCGGCCGTTCGCCGCGAACTGGAGGCGGGCGAACTCACCGCCCACCCGATCGTCAGCCCAAGCGTGGCGCGGCGATTGTTCGTGATCTATTCCGGTGACCGCATGCTGACCGATCGCGAGCGTGAGTTCGTCAGCCTGCTGCGTATGGGCCTGATGACCGGGATCGGCGACATCGGCCAGGCGCCGGAGCCGCTGGAGCAAGTCCGCGCCGCGCCTTCGCGAGTGGCCGCCCTGCACTGAAGCGGCCGACGCCAGCCCGGTCATAGGACGGCGTCAAGCTCGCGGACGGCCTCCAGCAGCACCGCCGCGCCGGCGGCCACCGCATCTGGCTCGGCCCACTCGTCGGGCGTGTGGCTCATGCCGCGCAGGCAGGGCACGAACACCATGGCGGCGGGGCAGACCCGGGCCAGGAAGGCGGCGTCGTGCCCTGCGCCGCTGGCGATGTCGCGCACGCTGAGGTCAAGGCGCGCGGCGGCCGCGGTGAGCACGCCGCGCAGGCGAGGGTCGCAGGCCGCCGGCGGCCCGTCCGAGAGGGTCTCGAACGCTGCCCGTTCGACCCGGAACTCGGCGGCGGCCGCCGTGCTGAACTCATCGAGATGGCGCACGAAGCGATGTGTCATGGCCGGATCCGAGCTGCGGGCGTCGATGACGAGCCGGGCCCGCCCCGGAACCACGTTTGAGCCGCCCGGCTCGACCTGGATGATGCCCACCGTGGCGACGAAGTAGGCCTCGCCCTCGGCTGCAAGCGCCTCGGCCTTGCGGCGCACCTCGAGCAGGCAGGCCGCCGCCGCCACCCCCGCATCGCGGCGCAGGTCCATCGGCGCGGTGCCGGCGTGCGCCGCCTCGCCGATGAAGACGATTTCGAGCCGGCGGATGCCGACGATGGAGGTGACCACGCCGATCGCCGTTCCCGTCGCTTCGAGGACGGGTCCTTGCTCGATATGCAGTTCGAGGAACGCGCGCAGGTCGTCGCGCATCGCCGATGCGAGATTGTCCGGATCCCCGCCGACGTCGCGCAGGGCGTCACCGAGGCGCTGTCCGGCGGGATTGGTCATCTCCAACATCGCCTCGTCCAGCGCGCCACAGAAGCCGCGGCTGCCGACGCAGGAGAGTCCGAAGTCCGTTGGCTCCTCGGCGAGGCAGTCGATCACCTCGATCGTATGACGCATCGGCGCCTTGCTCTCCGCGATCGCCCGGGCCACCTCGAGCGCCGCGACCACCCCAGCGACACCGTCGAAGCGTCCGCCGCGCGGGACGGTATCGCTGTGCGAGCCCAGGGCGATCACGCCGGCGGCGGGGTCCGCCCCTTCCAAGCGCCCGATCAGATTGCCCGCCGCGTCGACGCGCACCGCGAGACCGGCGGCGCTCAGGCGCTCCGAGAGGAGCATTCGGCCCGCGGCGAACAGCGGTGAGAAGGCGCGGCGCGTATAGGGCCGCTCCGGCTCGGTCAGCGCGCCCAGCGCCATCAGGTCGGTCCAGAGCCGGTCCGGATCGACCGCGGCCGGCGCGGTCAAGCGGCCGCCGCGGCGATCTGCGGCCGCAGGAACGCGCCGCGGCCAGGCTCGGCCAGAACCCGGCCTTCCGCCGCGACGCACTCTGCGCGCAAGAACACCGCCTCGGGCGTGAAGCCGAGCGGCATCCCCTCGTAGGCGCTCCAGTCGACCACGTTGGCGCCGCTCTTGGCCGCCTCGTAGCGATGCGGGTCGCGCCGCATCAGCACGACGTCGGCGTCGCGCCCCACGGCCAGGGCGCCTTTCACGTGGCCGAGGCGGAACAGCCTGGCCGGATTGCTGGCCAGCACCCGCGCGGCCAGGGTCATCGGCAGGCCTCGCTGCTCGAGCCCGGTCAGCAGCAGCGGCACCAGCACCTCGAGCCCCGGCAGTCCGGAGGCGTTCTTCAGCATGTCGGGATTGTCCTTCCGATCGGCCG
Source organism: Reyranella sp. (assembly GCA_035485695.1). Taxonomy (GTDB): domain Bacteria; phylum Pseudomonadota; class Alphaproteobacteria; order Reyranellales; family Reyranellaceae; genus Reyranella. Next base: position 5,872 of record DATHNU010000950.1, read on the forward strand.
ACCAGCTGACGTGATCGGTGGAAACCACCTCGATGTTGCCGGCGGCGAGGTGTCGCCACAGCGCCTCGCGTTCGGCGGCCGGACGGATCGGCGGGTTGACCTTGCCGCGGCCCTTCAGCCGCCTGACGTCGTTTTCTTCGTCCAGGATCAGATAGTGGATGCAGGCCTCGACGGTGGCGTCGAACCCCTGCGCCCGGTAGGCGGCGGCCAGGTCGTAGCCTCTGGAGATCGAACAATGGACGACGTGCACGGAGCATCCTGTCGCGGCGCCGATCTCGTAGACCTCGGCCATCGCCAGGGCTTCCGTGATCGGCGGCCTGGACATTCCGTGGGCGGCGTAGTCGTTCAGGCCTTGCTCCATGACGCGGCTCACGAAGGCGCGAACCATCTCGTCGTTCTCGTTGTGAATGCCGGAGATCAGGCCGTGGCGGGCGATGGCGCCGAAGCAGTCGTAGAGCGCCTGGGGCGGCAGCCTCGGGAACCGCTGCGGATGGGTGCCGAAGGTGGAGAACTTGAAGCCGGCGGCCCCGGCCGCGACCAGCGCGTCGATGTGCGCCGCGCCGTCCTCCGGCGCCGCCGTGGCGTAGAGCGCAAAATCGATCCTGGTCTGGGCGGCCGCCTCGGACGCCTTGGCCTTGAAACGTTCCGCCGTGCTGATCAGCCTGCCCTCATCATAGGGCATGTCGACGATGGTGGTCACCCCGCCGGCGGCGGCGCTCTTGGTCGACCAGATGAAATCCTCCTGGTCGCCCTGGCTGCGGCTATGAACCTGGGAGTCGATGGCGCCCGGAAGCACGATGCAGCCAGGGCCGCCGTGCCGCTCGCCAGCCGGCGCCGGACCCTCGCCAACACGCTGGACCAGACCGTCCCCCGCCAGGACATAACCGTTCTCGATCACCCTGCCTGGCAGCACGATCTCGCCGATAAAAACCTGATCCGCCATCGGCCGCCTCAAAAAACGTGCATTCCAGCGGCGGAAGGGAGCACGAGCGTCGCGGCAAGGCGTTAGCCAATCGGGCGAATAACGCGATCACGAAAACGAAAGACGCCCGCCCGTCTCGCGGTGAGCCCCGCGTGTGTCAGCTAAGCCACGCCCGCTGCTCTGCAGGCAGATGTTCCTGCAGCCAACGCCTCGCCGCATCGGTCTGGGCCGGCGGGGGGAGGGCGCGGTCGACGCCCTCGGCGCGATCGCCCGCCTTCGCGGTGGCGTCGAAGCCGATCTTGGTGATCCGGCCGCCGTCCTCCAACGGCTCGGAGCGGTCGGCGCCGGCGCCAGGGATCAGCATGATGTCGCGTTCGAGCCGCATGCGATTGACCCTCGCCCACTCGACCGCCGTCGGATTCCAGGGATCGATATCCGCGTCCACCACCGTCACTCGCTTGATCAGGCTGACCGCCGCGAACACGGCGAAGATCGCCCGTTGCGGCTGGCCGACGCGCGGCCATTCCAGCTGCACCACGACGTCGGTGCGCCCGCCGCCGGCTTCGGTGACCGCGACGTCGAGCACGTTGGGCACGACCTGGGCGACCGCCTTCAGCAGGCCCGCGGCGATCGGCAGCGCCCCGAGATAGATGTGTTCGCGATGGTATCCGGGCTCGATCACCTGGAACAGGGCGTCCGGTCGCTGGGTGCGGGCGGAAAACGTCGCCAGGCAGCCTGGGCCGTAATGCTCGTACATACCGTGGTATTCCGAGACCAGGCCCTCCTCGATCGGGGTGCGCCAGTCGATCGCCCCTTCCAGGATCAGCTCCGCCCCGACCGGCGCCGCCAGATCCACGGTGGCGGCGGGCGCCAAGTCCACCGGCTCGCCGAGCAGCGCGCCGGCGCATTCGAGTTCGTCATCGCCCACGCCGAGATAAAGGCAGGCGGCGAGCTGGATGCAGGGATGGGCGCCGATCACCACGGCGATCTCCAGCGTCCGGTCCTGCTCGGCCGCCCGCCGGGCGAACAGCGCCAGGTGATGGTTGGGGGCGATGCCGATCATCGCCCGCTCGCCGTCGAGGATCGCCAGGCGCGCATAGGACGCGTTGCCGCGGCCGGTGTGCGGATCGCGGGCCAGGATCACCCCGGCAGTGATGTAAGGGCGCTCTTCGCGTTCGAAGAAGGTCGGGACCGGTAGGCCCGCTAGCGGGTGGTCGCGCACGACGACGCTTTGCGCTGGCCCGGGCGCCACCAGTCGCGGCTTGACCGGGCGGCTGATGGCCTTGTGCAGGGCGGCCGAGATGCCGGACACCGGACAGCCGATCGCTTCGGCGACCCGCCGGCGGCTGTTGAGCAGGTTTCCCACCACCTTGAGTTCGCCGCCGGCCACGTCCTCGAACAGCACCGCGGGCCCGGGATCGGCAAGCGACAGGAAGGCGGAGAGTTCGAACCGCGGCTCGACGCGCTTGTCGATCCGAACCAACTCGCCTCTTTGCTCCAAC
>DATHNU010000951.1:0-3727 GCA_035485695.1 Reyranella sp.
CCGACCGGCGGGCGCATCTCGATCGCCGATCGCGTGGTCTCCGAGCCCGAGCGCGGCCTGCTGGTCTCCCCGCGCGAGCGCGACATCGGCATGGTGTTCCAGTCCTATGCCGTGTGGCCGCACATGACGGTGCGCCAGAACGTGGCCTACCCGCTGAAGCACCGGCGGAACGGCGCCAACGGTGGAAGGGGCGGCGACATCAAAGCCAAGGTCGACGACACGCTCGAGCTGGTCGGCCTCGGCGACTATGCCGAGCGGCCGGTGACGTCGCTGTCGGGTGGCCAGATGCAGAGGGTGGCGCTGGCGCGAAGCCTGGTCTACCGGCCGCAGCTCATCCTGCTCGACGAGCCGCTCAGCAACCTCGACGCCAAGCTGCGCATCCGCCTGCGCGACGAGCTGCGCCGCATCCTGAAGCAGACCGGCATGACCGGCCTCTATGTCACCCACGACCAGTCCGAGGCGGTGGTGCTGGGCGACCGCATCGGCGTGATGTGCGAGGGCAAGCTCCTGCAGATGGCGCCGCCCGCCGAGATCTATAACCGGCCGGCCGATCCCTTCGTGGCCAATTTCACCGGCGCCTCCAACGTGCTCTTGGGCAAGGTGCTGTCGCGCAGCGGCGACATGGCAACCATCGACCTCGGCGCCGCCGGCCGCATCGACGCCTGGACGCCGCAGCCGCTCAGCATCGGCGACAGGGCGCGCGTGGCGCTGCGGGCCGAGAACGTGCGGCTGGGCGAGCGCGGCCCGGCCAATGCCTTCCGCGGCCGGGTCGTCGAGCGGCGCTATCAGGGCATGCAGACCGTGTACGACGTCGAATTGGGCGGCCAGCGCCTCGAGGCGCTCGAGCTCGGCACCGCAGCGCGCCACGACGACGGCGAAATCGCCCTCACCCTGCCGCCCGACATGTGCTGGGCCTATCGCGACGAGGGCGCGGCGCCGGTCGACTGATCGCACTGAGGGTTTCCGCAATTTCCGCAAGCGCTAAGTAGTGCACCCCAAAAGTGAGACAGCAAAACTGCTGACTGTTTCCCAGCAAAGGCGCTGCAGGGGGTTTCCGTAGCGCGGTCCGGAAGACCGTGACGTACTCTAAAGCGGAGAGACGCCGTTGAACTGAGCGCGGATCGCCGCCGCCAGTGGCGCGTCGTGCTCGGGCAGCAGGACCTGCGGATCGAGCGTCAGCACGCCGCGCGCAGCGTGGCGTTCCGAGAGATGCACGGGAGGGTCGCCGCGTTGCAGACGGGCGCTCAACGCCAGGGCATCGGGCACGGTGATCTCCAGCACGGGAACGCGGCCGGTCTTCGCCGCCGGCACCAGGGCAACGGTGATGCCCGCGATTCCCTTCAGCAACGCAGCGATCGTCCGGAGGCGCACCGCGAGGGCTTCGTTGTCGGCCGCATCGTCGGCGTTCACGAAGCGCTCGAGGGCCGTGAGAAGGCCCACGATCTCCTCCTTGCCCGCCTTGAAGCCGCGGCCGATGCCGTGGTGCGGTACGCCGCGCAGGTTGGCCCGGTCGACCATGCTGGGCGGCGTCCAGGTCTCCGGCGATACGTCCATGTCGAGCTGCTGCAGCAGCGCCGACGCCACGAGGTCGCCGCGGCCGGCCAGGATTCCCGAGGCCTGCGGTCCGCCCAGCGCCTTGCCGCCGGAGAAGGCCACGAGGTCGGCGCCCATGGCGATGAAGCGCTTGAGGTTCTCCTTGGGCGGCAATTGGGCGGCGGCATCGACGATCACCGGGATGCCGTTGGCGCGGCACACGGTGGCGACGGTCGGCAGGTCGACGAGGCTTGTCGCGTTGGCCGAGAAGGCCACGGCCACGACCGAGGGCTGGAGCGCCGTCTCGATCTCCCAGGCTTCCAGGCCGCGCACGCCGGCGCCGGTGCCGCGGTCGTTGTGGCCGATATCGACCAGCCGCGCGCCTGAGGCCGCGAGCGCGTGGGCGTAGCCGGTGCGATGCGTGCGCGGGATCAGGATATCGTGCGGAAACGAATCGGCATGCGGCAGGGCCGCCATCTTGGCCACGTCCCAGCGCGCGATCGCCGCGGCGGCGGCCAGGGTCAAGGCCGCGGCCGCGCCCGTGGTCACCAGCCCCGCCTCGGCGCCCGTCGCCCGGGCGATGCGCGCGCTCGCGGCGTCCTGCAACTCACCGATATCGACCGAGGCGCGCGAGGCCGCCGCCATCGCCGCCACGACCTCGGGTGCCATCACCGCGCCACCCAGCCGGGTGAGCGCGCCGGCGGCGTTGATCCGAAGGCGCACGCCCAAGCCTTGGTAGACGTCAGGTGATTCCATGGCAGGAGCTTATCTCAGCCTTAGCCCTTGGCAGCGGAAAAGCGCAGGCGTCGGCGATCCCCCTGTGGTCAGCGTCCGAGAACCCGATCGTCGACGCGCAGGTCCTGGATGCTGACATAGCCGTCGGCGCGCACCGCCAGGTCGACGCTGAGCGCGCCCGGTCGCTCGCGGACCAGCTGTTCGAGTTCGCTGGCGCGCGCTTCCGGCACGAACAGCCGGATGCTGCCGCTGGTGGTGTCGAATGTGCCCGGCACGAACACGTCCCACCCCCACATCCCACCGGGAATGACCAGCAGACAGTCGCCCGCGGTCGCTTGGTCTGCTGGCGAGTCGGCAAGGAAGCGCACGCGGGGCCGCCGCCGGGCGTCGATCGCGATGACGCACAGCGCACCTGCAGGCATCCGGCCATCGGCCTCGGCCTGTGGCAGGCGCGCCCAGTTCCACTCGAGGCCCGCGGTCAGGTAGTGGCCCCGCAACAGGTCGCGGGGATCGACGCCCCGCACCGGCACGTTCAGGACCGTAACGCGGCTGCGCAGCCATTCCTGCTGGCCGATCATCGCCGCCAGTGCCACCAGCGGCAGCGCGAGTGCGGCGATCACCAGCGCCGCGGCCTTGCGCCTCACGGGACCGCGCCGGGCGCCAGGCGGCGCGTCAGCCGCCATCCGACCCAGGTCAGCGCGAGGCAGAGCACGCCACCGCCGATCAGGCCGAGACCGGTCGCCGTCAGGCCGCCGATCGCCTCGAAATAAAGGATCAGCAGCCGCAGGCCGATCACGGTGAAGGCGAGGCCGAACAGGACCCGCTGGCCGCCCCGCGCCGCCAGCCAGCCGATCGCCGACCAGTAGACGATGAAGAGCAGGCCGAAGATGGCCTCGAACGTGGCCTGCGCCTCGGCGTTCCAGGCGCGCCCAAGCAGCAGGGCCGCCGCCCACACCACGAAGCTCACGCCCAGCAGCACGATCGCTGGGCGCCGCTGCAGCGCGCCACTGCCAAGCCACAGGGCCGCGGCGGCCAGCAGCGTGGCAACGGCGCCCAGCCAGATCTCGCCCGGCGCGACCGCGCCTTCGAGACGCGAGTCGATGACGGCCACCGTCGTGCTGACCGCAACGACGAGTCCGGCCAGCGCCAATTTCAACAACAGTTCGCCCTGGTCCTCGGCCGGCGGCCAGCGCCGGCGCACGACCGCCACGACGATCATCAGGCAAGCCGGCAGGTAGAACAAAAGATGGGAGAAATGGCCGGCGCCAGAACTCGAGGCCAGCGGCATGATCAGCCGTTCGAGCGGCTCGTAGGCTGCGAACCACGTGAGGACCGCCGCCGCCAGCCACAGCGCCCCGACCAGGCGCGTGAAGGCAACCAGCGCGAGGAACGGCGTGCTGAGCACCAGCCATATCACGAGCGCCTGCCAGGGATCGCTCTGCAGCTGGTAGACCTGCCC
>DATHNU010000952.1:0-5785 GCA_035485695.1 Reyranella sp.
TTCGGGCTGCTGTTCGCCGAGCCCAACTGCCTGCCGCCGCCGTGGCGCGAGCGCGCCGAGCAGGCCGGCACCCAGGCCCGCGCCCGCCTGGTCGCCGACTACATCGCCGGCATGACCGACCGCTTCGCCCTCGACGAGCACAAGCGGCTGTTCGATTTGTATGAATAGCCTCTCACGCTTTTCTCCCCTGTCATACGGGGGAGGGCCATCGCATGTGGTGCTTTTCCGTCGTCTCGACCGGAGCGCGAAGCGCGAAGCGGGGAGAGACCTTGCTTCAACGATAAGCAGCTAATCGGGGATAGAAGGTCTCTCCGCGCGGCCCTTCGGGCCTTGGTCGAGACGACGGAAACCGCCATAGGCGATACCCTGCCCGTGCACGGGGAAAGAAAGAGCGGAAATCGGCCTCGGGTGACAAAATTCCCTGAATAGGCAATACCCCGCGCATGAACCCCTACCGCCATTTCATCGGCGAGATCGAAGGCGCGCTCCGCTCCATGCAGGCGGCCGGCGAATTGCCGGAAAAGCTCGACTTTTCCGCCATCACCGCCGAGCCGCCGCGTGATCCGGCGCACGGCGACATCGCCACCAACGCCGCCATGGTTTTAGCCAAGGCCGCGGCCAAGAAGCCGCGCGACATCGCCGAGCCGCTGCTGGCACGCCTCAAGGCCAACGCCGATGTGGTCGACGGCGCCGTCGCCGGGCCTGGTTTCATCAACCTCAAGATTACCGACTCCTTCTGGCGCGAGCGGCTGCGCGAGTGCCTGAAGCAGGGGATCGCTTATGGCGATTCGCAGGTGGGCGCGGGGGCGAAGGTCAACGTCGAATATGTCTCGGCCAATCCGACCGGTCCGCTGCACGTGGCACACGCGCGCGGCGCGGTGGTGGGCGATGCGCTCGCCAACCTTTTGGCCAAAGCGGGCTACGCCGTTACCAAGGAATACTACATCAACGACGCCGGCGCGCAGGTCGACAAGCTCGGCCAGTCGACTTACCTCCGCTATCGCGAGGCGCTGGGCGATCACATTGAGCGGATTCCCGAAGGCCTCTATCCCGGCGAGTATCTCAAGGAGGTGGGCGCCGCGATCGCCAAGCGCGATGGCGCGCGCTGGATCGACAAGCCCGAGGCCGACTGGCTGCCCGAGATGCGCGCCTTCGCCATCTCCGCCCTGATGGCCGAGATCAAGACCGACCTCGAGACGCTGGGCGTCCACATCGACATCTTTTCCTCTGAGCGCGCCCTGGTCGATTCCGGCGCCGTCGATCGCGCCTTCCAGGAGCTCGCGCGCCAGGACCTGATCTATCAGGGTCGCCTCGAGCCGCCCAAGGGCAAAGCGCCCGACGACTGGGAGGATCGCGAGCAGACGCTGTTCCGCGCCACCAAGTTCGGCGACGAGGTCGACCGGCCGCTCAAGAAGTCGGACGGCAGCTGGACCTACTTCGCCAACGACATCGCCTACCACCACGACAAGTACCGCCGCGGCTTCGCCGACATGATCGATATCTGGGGCGCCGACCATGGCGGCTATGTCAAACGCATGAAGGCGGCGGTCCGCGCCATCACCGAGGACAAGGGCGCACTCGACGTCAAGCTCTGCCAGCTGGTGCGCGTGCTGAAGAACGGCGAGCTGGTGCGCATGTCCAAGCGGGCCGGCAGCTTCGTCACCCTGCGCGATCTTCTGGACGAGGTCGGTCCCGACGTCGTGCGCTTCACCATGCTGACGCGCAAGAACGACGCGTCCTTCGATTTCGATCTGGTAAAGGCCACAGAACAGTCACGCGATAACCCGGTGTGGTACGTGCAGTACGCCCACGCGCGCACCCGCTCGGCGATGCGCCAGGCGGCGGCGGCCGGCATCGCCACCGACGGGCTGGCGACGGCGCCGCTCGATCGCCTGGCCGATCCGGGCGAGCTGGCGCTGGTCCGGCTGATCGCCCAGTGGCCGCGCCAGGTCGAGGCGGCGGCAGGGGCGCACGAGCCGCACCGCATCGCCTTTTATCTCTACGACCTTGCCGCGGCTTTCCATGCCCACTGGACGCGGGGTCGCGAGGAGCCGGGCCTGCGCTTCGTGGTCGAGGGCGAGGACGAGCTGAGCCGCGCTCGTCTCGCGTTGGTACAGGGAATCGGTTTTGTGATAGGATCAGGGTTAAAGGTCTTCGGCGTAACACCCGTCGAAGAGATGAGATAAAAAATGCACATCCGCCGGTCCCCCTCCGGCGACGGTCCTACGATCTACCGGCCGAATGAGTCGGCTGCCATGCGGCTCGATCCGCCGTCCAGGCCCGTCGCGAACGAACCCGATTCGATTCCCCCGCCGCCCAGGGACTCGCTGCTCATGCGCGTCAACCGACGGCGTAGCCAGATCCTGACCTTTATGGTCTCGATTGCCGCCATGGCGAGCTTCGGCTCGGTCGTGTGGTGGGCTCACAGCCAGGACGTCAAGGCCGGCGGCAAGGGCCTCGAGCCGCTGGTCGTGCAGGCGCCGACCACACCCTCGCGGATAAAGCCCGAGAATGCCGGCGGCCTGGTGCCGCCCAACCAGGACAAGGAAGTCTATAACCGCATCGCACCGGGCGCCGTGCCGATCCAGCCCGAGAAGCTGCTGCCAGCCTCGACCAATCCCAAGCTGCCGGCCAATGGCCTGCCGGCTCCGGCGGCACCCAAGCCGCCGGAGGCCGAAGCCTCCAAGACTCCGACGCCGCTGCAACCCGCCGCACCGGCAGGCGCCGGCCCGACACCGCCGCCGGCCGCTGCCACCACGCCGGCCACGGCCTCGACGCCCGCCACCACGGACGTCAAGCCGGGAACGACGGAGACCGGTCCCAGCATCGCCAGCCTGATCGACAACATCTCCGGCCCGACCGGCGGCTGGCGGGTGCAGGTCGCTTCGGTCAAGACCGAGGATGTCGCCAAGTCGACCTGGGCGCGCCTGCAAAGCGCGCACGGCGACGTGATGGCCAACCTCCGCATGCAGGCGGTGAGGGTCGATCTCGGCGATAAGGGCGTGTGGTATCGCGTGCAGGCGGGGCCGCTCGACGAGAAGCAGGCCCACAGCATCTGCGGCACCCTGAAGGGCCGCAAGACCGACTGCGTCGTGGTGGCGCCGGCGCGTTAGGTCATGTTCCTCTCCCCCTTGGGGGAGAGGCTAGGTGAGGGGGCAAGCAAAGGCTGTCTCCTGCATCACCCCCTCACCCAACCTCTCCCCCAAGGGGGAGAGGAGCATGAAGGACCGGAGCGGCGCGGTGAGTTCTTTGAGGTCAGGACGATGAGCAACCGATGACCGCCCCTCGCGCCGTCATCTTCGGCTGCACAGGCCCCGACCTCACGGCCGACGAGCGCGCCTTCTTCCGTGACGCCGATCCGCTGGGCTTCATCCTGTTTGCCCGCAACGTCGACACGCCTGAGCGCACCTGCAGGCTGGTCGAGGAGCTGCGCTCCTCGGTGGCGCGCGCCGAGGCGCCGGTGCTGATCGACCAGGAAGGCGGCCGGGTGGCGCGGCTGCGGCCGCCGCACTGGCGCAAGGCGCCGCCCGCGCGCCTGCTGGGCGAGCTCTATGCCCGCGATCCCGAGCTTGGCCTGGAAGCGACCCGGCTCAATTCGCGCCTGCTGGCGGCCGATGTGGCCTCGGTCGGCGGTGACGTCGATTGCCTGCCCGTGCTCGACCTCGGCTTGCCCGAGACCCACGCCGCGATCGGCGATCGCGCCTATGCCGACCGGCCCGAACCCGTGGCGGCGCTGGGCCGCGCCGCCGCCGAAGGGCTGTTGGCGGAAGGGGTCATGCCGGTGATCAAGCACATGCCCGGCCATGGTCGCGCCACCGTCGACAGCCATGCGTCGCTGCCCCGGGTGACAGCCGCGCGCGACCTGCTGGAACGGACCGACTTCCTGCCCTTCCGGCTGCTGGCCGACCTGCCGTGGGGCATGACCGGTCATCTTCTCTTCGAGGCGGTCGATCCTACGGCCGCCATCACGGTATCGGCACGAGGCGTGAAGGAGGTCATCCGCGACCATATCGGCTTCGACGGCCTGTTGCTGAGCGACGACCTCTCCATGCAGGCGCTGGGCGGCTCCCTGGGCGAGCGCGCCAACCGGGCCCTGGCTGCCGGCTGCGACGTGGCGCTCCACTGCAACGGCAATAGGGCGGAGATGGCCGATATTGCCGGCCGCACCGGGCCGATCACCGCGGCGGCGGGGCGGCGATTCGACGCCGGCCGCAGCTTGCTGGCACGTCATCGGGCGCCGGCCGGTAAGGCCGGATTGGCCGATGCAGCCCGGCGCCTCGCGGCACTTCTGCCGGAATGGGGATAAGGCCGACCCAAATCATGTGGCGGTATCCGCCACCGCTGGATAAACCGAAGCTGCAATGGACGAACCCGCCCAGCCCACCCCCTCAGACGGCTTCAGCGCCGCCGGCCCCGACGTGATCGCGCCGGGCGAAGGCGAGCTGATCGTCAATCTCGAAGGCTTCGAAGGCCCGCTCGACCTGCTGCTGAGCCTGGCGCGCGACCAGAAGGTCGATCTGCGCCGCATCTCCATGGTGGCCCTGGTCGACCAGTACCTCGCGCATGTGGCGCAGGCCCGGCGCCTGCGGCTCGAACTCGCCGCCGATTATCTCGTGATGGCGGCGTGGCTCGCCTACCTGAAGTCGCGCCTGCTGCTGCCCGAGCCGCCGGCCGGTGAGGAACCGTCGGGCCAGGAGATGGCCGACGCCCTGCAATGGCAGTTGCGTCGCCTCGAGGCGATGCAGGAGGCGGGCGTGCGCCTGATGGCCCGTCCGCAGCTCGGCAAGGATATCTTTTCGCGCGGGCAGCCCGAGGGTGTGGTCGTCGTGCGCCGCGCCGTGTGGGACGTGAAGCTCTACGACCTGCTCGCCGCCTACGGCCATCCGCTGAAGCCGAAGGGTGCCGATACCTATCAGATCGAGCCCATGCAGTTCTTCTCGGTCGAGGAAGCGGCCGAGCGGCTGGGCCGCATGCTGGGCATCGCCATCGACTGGCAGTCGCTCGAAGCCTTCCTGCCGGCCGGCCTCACCGATCCGACGCGCCGCCGCTCGGCGCTGGCCGCGACCTTCGTGGCGGGCCTGCAGCTTGCCAAGGATGGTTCGGTGGAACTGCGCCAGGCCGAGCGCTTCGGCCCGATCTATTTGCGTAAACGGTCCGAGCAACGGTAGTGAAATGTCTGAAGCTGATTCAGGAAACGTGCCCTCAGACAACGTGACTGACGTCGTCTCTGCCGACCACGCGCAGCATCTCCGGCTGCTCGAGGCGCTGATCTTTGCCGGCACCCAGGCGCTCGACGAGACGGAGCTGGCCGACCGGCTGCCCAACGACGCCGACGTCAAGCGCCTGCTGGCCGACCTCGCCGAGATGTATGCCGGCCGCGGCGTCAATCTCGTGCAGGTGGCGGGCGGCTACGCCTTCCGCACCGCGTCCGACCTCTCGGAAAAGCTCAAGATCGAGCGGCCGGTGACGCGCAAACTGTCGCGGGCGGCGATCGAGACCCTGGCCATCATCGCCTATCACCAGCCGGTGACGCGCGCCGAGATCGAAGAGGTGCGCGGCGTCGGCCTCAGCAAGGGCACGCTCGACCTTTTGTTCGAGCAGAACTGGATCAAGCCGATGGGCCGCCGCCGCGCGCCAGGCAAGCCCGTCACCTGGGGCACGACCGAGTTCTTCCTCGAGCATTTCGGCTTACCCAGCCTCGACGATCTGCCGGGTCACGAGGAACTGAAGGCCGCAGGCCTCTTGGACCCGCGCGCCCAGCCCCCCATATTCCGTCAAGAAGAGC
>DATHNU010000953.1:0-2260 GCA_035485695.1 Reyranella sp.
GCTGATCGTGCCCGCGATCATTACGGCGATCGCGCTCTATCTCGGCCTTGCGAAGATCGGCCTGCTGGGCACGTTCCTCGGATTGGTCGTGGCGCATACCGTCCTCAACGTGCCGCTGGTCATGATGGTGATGGGGGTGGCCATCCGCGAATTCGACCTGCGTATCGAGCAGGTAGCGTGGAGCCTGGGCGCGTCGTGGCGCTACACGGTCGCCAAGGTCGTGCTGCCCAACCTGGCGCCCAGCGTCTTTGCGGCCTGGATCTTCGCTTTTATCGGCAGCTTCGACGAGGTGATTGTGACCTCGTTCATCGCCGGCCGCTACGAGACCGTGCCGAAGAAGATGTTCAACGAGCTGATCCTCGAGGTCAATCCGACCATAACCGCGGTTGCAACCCTGCTGATCGGCCTTACGGTCTTGGCGCTGGCGGCGGTTACAGTCATCCTCGGCCGCGCCGGCAAGCTTCGGCCGACGCTGGCCTAGGGGCGGAAACATGAATTATCCGAAGAAGGTGCGACTGGTCGAAGTGGGTCCGCGCGACGGCCTGCAGAATGAGGCCAAGCCGGTTCCCGTCCACGCCAAGGTGACGCTGATCGACGCGCTGTCGGCGGCCGGCCATTCAGCGGTCGAGGCGGGCAGCTTTGTGTCGCCAAAATGGGTGCCGCAGATGGCCAACACCGACGAGGTGATGGTGCGCATCAAGCGCAAATCGGGCGTCGGCTATCCCGTGCTGGTGCCCAACAAGCAGGGCATGAACGGCGCGATCGAGGCCAGGTGCGAGGAGATTGCCATCTTTACTGCGGCCTCGGAGGCGTTCTGCCGCAAGAACACCAACTGCTCGATCGACGAGAGCTTCGAGCGCTTCGTACCGGTGATGGAGGCGGCGCAGAAGCACGGCATGAAGGTCCGTGGCTACGTCTCGACCGTGATCGCCTGTCCCTATGACGGCAAGGTGGCGCCGGCCAAGGTAGCGGACGTGTCGGAGCGGCTGTTCCGCATGGGCTGCTACGAGGTCTCGCTGGGCGACACGATCGGTGTCGGCACGCCGGCCGAATGCGTCGCCATGATCGATGCCGTGGCGGCCCGGGTGCCGCGCGAAAAGCTCGCGGCGCATTTCCACGACACCTACGGCCAGTCGCTGGCCAACATCATGGCGGTCATGGAGCGCGGCATCGCCGTGTTCGATACGGCTGTCGCGGGGCTGGGTGGCTGTCCCTACGCCAAGGGCGCCTCGGGCAATGTCGGCACCGAGGATGTGATCTATCTGATGAACGGCCTCGGCATCGAGCACGGCGTCGACCTCGACGCCATCGCCAAAGCCGGCCGAGAAATCTGTGTGGCGCTGGGACGGGAGCCGGCGTCGAAGGTGGCGCAGGCCCTTAAGGCGAAGGTGGCGGCATGAAGCACGCGACGGCGCCCGCGCTTGACCGGCTGGAACCTCTGCTCGTGAAGGTGCGCAGGCATGGCGGGCTGAAGGAGAAGTCGCGCGGTGTGTTCTATTTCAAGTCGAAGGCCGTCCTTCATTTCCACGAGGATCCTGCGGGACTCTTCGCGGACTTCAGGGCGAAGGACGATTGGCAGCGCTTTGCGGTGAACACGACCGACGAACGGGCGGCGTTCCTGCGGGTCGTTGCGGCGTTTCTGGTCCCGAGGTGAGCCGACGAGGCCCGCCTCCCTTGAGGCCGTCGCGTGAGGGCGTCGAGGGGCTCGCCGGGGCGGGCTGACGCACGAACGTTCAAGACGCGAGACGCGCGCACCGCCATATCGGGGCGGTGGAAGCACTACCCGGTTTCGTCCTTGCGGCGGTCGCCCTGGCCGGCAGCCCCGGCCCGGCGACCTTGAGCCTGACCGCCACCGGCGCCGCCTTCGGCGCCCGCCGGGGTGTGGCCTATCTTGCCGGCATCGTCGTCGGCATGGTGGCGGTGATGGCGATCGTCGCGAGCGGCCTGGTGGGACTGCTGCTGGCCGTGCCCGGTGCGACTCCGGTCGTGACCGGGCTGGCGGCGGCCTACTTTCTCTATCTTGCCTGGCGCATCGCCACGGCGCCGCCGCTGATCGACGATGATGGGCAACGCCGGGCGCCGACCTTCGCGGGCGGGCTGTTGCTGTCGCTGGTCAATCCCAAGGGCTATGCCGCCATGGCGGCCTTGTTCTCCGGTTTCGTGCTGTTGCACGAGCGGCTGGTTCTCGACATCGCCGTCAAGATGGCCGTGCTCTTCGTGATCATCACGGCCGTCAACGTCGCGTGGCTGCTGGCCGGCG
>DATHNU010000954.1:0-2442 GCA_035485695.1 Reyranella sp.
AAGGTCGACGCAACATCCGCCGAGCAGATCAGCGCCACCGCGGAAGAGCTGTCGGCCACCATCCAGGAACTGTCGAGCGCCTCGCGCCAGATCATGGCCGCCATCGGCCAGATCAACCGCGGCTCCCAGCAGCAGGCCGCCGCCACGCAGCAGACCTCGGCGGCGCTGGCACAGATCGAAAAGAGCGCGAAACTGGCGCAGCACAACGCCAACCAGGCCAACGAGCGCATTCGCAAGATGGGCGACGGCCTGAAGACGAGCGGCGGCGCCGTCGACAAGCTGGTCAAGGGCGTTTCGACCGGCCTCGACAACACGCGCGCCAGCCTGACGACCATCGCGCGCCTGGAGGCGGTCGGTCGCAATATCGAGAAGATCGTGAGCGGCATCTCGCTGGTCGTGGTGCAGACCACCATGCTGGCCGTCAGCGGCTCGGTGGAAGCCGCCCGGGCGGGCGAGTCGGGCCGCGGCTTCGCCGTGGTATCGAACGACATCCGCAGCCTGGCGCGCGAGGCTTCCGACAGCGCCGACAAGATCAAGGAGACGGTCGGCGGCATCCTCGAGCAGATCGCTTCGCTGCGCCGCGACCTCGAGCAGATCGTCGATTCCGTCGAGATCGAGGTTCAGAACAACCAAACGGTGCTGGCCACCTTCGACAAGGTGAATCGCGAGGTCGCGGCGCTGGGCAGCGCCAATGACGCGATCCTGCAGGGCGCCGATTCGATCCTGTCGGCCGCCGTCGAATCGGCGGCGGGCGCGCGCCAGATCGCCACTGCCGCCGAGGAGGCGAGTGCCGCATCCCGCCAGGCCTCGACGGCCTCGACCGAGCAGGCGCGCGGCGCCGAGGATCTTGCGGCGGCCATCGAGGAAATTGCCTCGCTTGCCGACGCGCTCAAGCAGCAGAATGGCTGAGCGCTTCCTGACGTTCCGGGTCGCTGGCCAGCTTTACGCGCTGCCCGCCGGGCAGGTCGCCGAAATCATCCGCCTGCCCGCCGTCGCGCGTGTACCGCAGGCGCCTCACGGGCTGCTGGGGCTGGCGAATCTGCGCGGCAACGTACTGCCCGTCGCCAGTCTTCGGGGCCTGCTGGGCGGCGAGGCCACGACCGACGCCGCGACGCGCGCGATCGTCCTCGACGGCGCGGCGCCGGTGGCGCTGGCGGTCGACGTCGTCGAGGCGCTGGTGACCGTTGACGCCGAGCAGATCGAGACGCGCCAGGCCGAGTTGGCGGCCAGGCCGGGCGAGATCCTCAAAGGCGCCTTCGCCACCGACGGCCAGAAATCCATCGTCAAGATTCTCGATATCGCCGCGCTGATCGGCGCCGCTTTCGTCCAGGAAGATCGCGCGCGCCCGCGCCGCGCGCAAAGTGGTCCCGATGTGCGCGAGACGGCAGCCGACAGCGCAGAGGATCGGCAGATGCTGGTGTCATTCGACGTCGCCGGCCAGGAATACGCCTTCGCCCTCGACGTCGTCCTGGAAGTCCTCAACGCGCCCGAAAGCCTGGCGGCCCTGCCGGCAAGCGAGGATCTCGTGCTGGGCGTGGCGCCGTTCCGCGACACCTTGCTGCCGCTGCTGTCGCTGCGCGGCCTGCTGGGCTTCGCGGCGCGCGACGGGCACGATGGCCGGGAGAAGGTCGTCGTCACCCGGGTGGGCGGCGCCCTGGTCGGGCTGCTGGCCGACCGCATGCGTACGATCTTTGCGGCCGACTCCGATCTGATCGAGAAGGTTCCGCCGGTGCTTTCGGCCCGCGCCGGCGGAGAAGCCAGGATCTCCGCGATCTATCGAGGCGAGAGTGGGCGCCGGCTGGTCTCCCTTTTGTCGCCGGAGCGACTGTTCCGGGAGGACGTCATGCAGCGGTTGAATGCGGGCGGCAGCGCGACGCCCGAGACGGAAAAAGAAAGCGGCGACTCGCGCGACGAAGAGCGGCAGTTCGTGGTGTTCCGGCTGGGCGAGGATGAATTCGGCCTGCCGATCGAATCGGTCAACGAGGTCGCCCGCGTGCCCGAGCAGATCTCGCGGCTGCCCCGGACGCCGAAGTTCCTCGAGGGCGTGGTCAATCTGCGCGGCGAGGTGCTGCCGGTCGTCGATCAGCGGCGCCGCTTCGACATGCCAGCGCTCGAGGAAAAAGGCGCGCGTCGCCTGATCGTCGTCAGGACCGAGCGCCACCGCGCCGGCCTCATCGTCGATGCGGTCCTCGAGGTCCTGCGCTGTTCTGCCGACGACATCGAGCCGGCGCCAAACCTGACCAACGAAGCCGTGCGCCTCGTCCACGGCGTGATCAATCTCGAGAAGGCCGGCCGCATGGTGCTGCTTCTCGATCCCGCCGAATTGCTGACGCGCGCCGAGCGCGGCCTGCTCGACGCGTTCGAAGCCAGGACGGAGCGGGTGCGTTTGTGACCAAGGTACTGGTGGTCGACGACTCCGCCCTCATGCGAAAGCTCCTGGGA
>DATHNU010000955.1:0-2478 GCA_035485695.1 Reyranella sp.
CTGCGCTCGGGCTTCTTCCTGGCGCGCGAGGCCGGCCGGCAGATGCGCGAGAACGGGATCAAGGGACGCATCCTGCTGATCACCTCGCAGCACCGCGAGATGCCGCGAAACCTGCCGCACTACAGCGCCTCGAAGGCCGGCATGACGATGGTGATGAAGGAACTGGCCCGCGTGCTGGCGCCCGACGGCATCCGGGTCAACGCCATCGCGCCCGGCGCCATCCCGGGCGGCGGCTTCGTCGCCGGCAACCTCGACGCGCTGGTGGCGCAGATCCCGCTCGGCCGCGCCGGCACGCCCGACGATATTGCCCAGGTTGCTGTCGCGGTCTTGTCGGAAAGATTTGGCCGATATGTGGTGGGTACCACAGTAGAAGTTGATGGCGGTATCGGACTCATCAGCTGGATTCCTGCCAAGGCTTGACCAGGCGGGCCGGAAGGACGATCTAAAACACGCTTTCAAAACGAGGGGGCTTCATCATGACACTTCGCATCAACTCCACGGCGCCTGACTTCAAGGCCGAGACGACCCAGGGTCCGATCGAGTTCCACAAGTGGATCGGCGATGGCTGGGCGATCCTGTTCTCGCATCCCAAGGACTTCACGCCGGTCTGCACGACCGAGCTGGGCTACATGGCCGGGCTGAAGCCCGAGTTCGACAAGCGCAACACCAAGATCGTCGGCCTCTCGGTCGATCCGGTGACCAACCATTCCAAGTGGGCCAAGGACATCGAGGAGACTCAAGGACACGCCGTCACCTATCCGATGATCGGCGATCCCGAGCTCAGGGTCGCCACCGCCTACGACATGCTGCCGGAAGGCGCCGGCTCGACCTCGGAGGGCCGCACCGCTGCCGACAACGCCACGGTGCGCTCGGTGTTCGTCATCGGCCCGGACAAGAAGATCAAGGCGATGCTCACCTATCCGATGAGCACCGGCCGCAACTTCGACGAGGTGCTGCGTATTCTCGAATCCTGCCAGCTCACGGCCAAGCACCAGGTGGCGACGCCGGTGAACTGGAAGCAGGGCGAGGATGTCATCATCGTCCCGGCCGTCTCCGACGAGGCCGCCAAGGCCAAGTATCCCGGCGGCTGGAAGGCTCCCAAGCCCTACCTGCGCATCGTCCCGCAGCCCAAGGACTAAAGTCTAGGACCTGCCGCGCGCCCGCTCGGCTTGGCGGCCGAGCGCGGCCAGCGCGGTCGTCACGATCGCCGGCGCGTCGAGGCCGGCCTGCGCGTATTGGCGGGCCGGCGCGGCCTGATCGATGAAGTAGTCGGGCAGGATCATCGGCCGGACCTTCAGGCCGTGATCGAGCAGGCCTGCCGTCGCGAGGTCCTGCAGCACCTGGCTGGCGAAGCCGCCGATTGCGCCCTCCTCGATGGTGATCAGCACTTCGTGCTCGCGCGCCAGGCGGTGCACGAGGTCAGTGTCGAGCGGCTTGGCGAAGCGGGCATCGGCCACCGTGGTGCTGAGCCCCTTGGCCGCCAGATCCTCGGCCGCGACCAGGCATTCGGCGAGGCGCGTGCCGAAATTCAGGATGGCGATCTTGCTGCCCTCGCGCAGGATGCGGCCCTTGCCGATCTCGAGTGGCGTGCCCCTGGCCGGCAACTCGATGCCCACGCCCTCGCCGCGCGGATAGCGGAAGGCCGACGGACGGTCGTCGATCTGCGCCGCCGTCGCCACCATGTGCATCAGCTCGAGTTCGTCGGCCGCCGCCATGACGACGAAACCGGGCAGGCAGGAGAGATAGGCGACGTCGTACGAGCCCGCGTGCGTGGCGCCGTCGGCGCCGACCAGGCCCGCGCGGTCGATGGCGAAGCGCACCGGCAGCTTCTGGATGGCGACGTCATGCACCACCTGGTCGTAGCCGCGCTGCAGGAAGGTCGAGTAGATCGCCGCGAACGGCTTGAAGCCCTCGGTGGCGAGGCCGGCGGCGAAGGTGACGCCGTGCTGCTCGGCGATGCCCACATCGAAGCAGCGTTCGGGAAAGCGTTCGGCGAACTTGTCGAGGCTGGTGCCCGACGGCATGGCGGCGGTGATGGCCACGATCTTCTTGTCGGCCTCGGCCTCGGCGATCAGCGCCTTGGCGAACACGGCCTGATAGGCCGGCGCGTTGGCCGCGGGCTTCGACTGCTTGCCGGTGATGACGTCGAACTTCACGACGCCGTGGTACTTGTCCGCGCTCGCCTCGGCCGGCGGATAGCCCTTGCCCTTCTTGGTCACGGCATGGACCAGGATGGGCTTGTCGAGCCGGCTGTCGCGCGCGTTCTTCAGCACCGGCAGCAGATGGTCGAGATTGTGACCGTCGACCGGACCGACATAGTAGAAGCCCAGCTCCTCGAACAGCGTGCCGCCAGCGACCATCTCGCGCGCCATATGCTCGGCGCGGCGCGCGGCTTGCTGGATGGCGGATGGAAAAATCTCGGTCATCTCCCTGGCCAGGTTGCGCAACCCGCGATACTGGCGCGATGAGATCAGGCGC
>DATHNU010000956.1:0-4207 GCA_035485695.1 Reyranella sp.
CGTTCCAGGATGGCCGCCGCCACGTCGGGATTCTCCGCGGCGACAACGCGGTAACCCCAACCGGTCAGCATATCGACCACCGCATGTCGCACCTCGTCGTTGTCTTCGACGACCAGCACGCGTTCCCGGCCGGCCGGCGCATGGGTCGCTTCGGCCGGCATTTCGGCGACCGGGTCCATGGTGCGCGGCAGATAAAGCTTGACGCTGGTGCCCTGGCCGATCGCGCTGTCGATCCGGATGTGGCCGTTCGACTGGCGCACGAAGCCATACACCATGCTGAGGCCAAGGCCGGTTCCCTTGCCGTCGCGCTTGGTGGTGAAGAACGGATCGAAGGCCTGGGCTGCGACTTCCGGCGGCATGCCGGTGCCCGTATCGTCAACCGCGACCAGGACGTAAGGCCCCGGCGTGACGTCGGGATGGAGCGCCGCATAGCGCCGGTCGAGCGTGGCGTTGGCGACCTCGACCGTCACCGTGCCGCCGTCCGGCATGGCATCGCGTGCATTGATCGCGAGATTGAGGATGGCATTTTCGAGCTGTCCGGGATCGATCCTGGCGTTCCACGGATCGTCGGTGACCCTGAGCTGCATCGTGATGCGCTCGCCCAGCGAGTTGCGCAGCAGGTCGGCCAGATCGGTCACCAGGCGCGCCACATTGGTCGGCTGCGGCACCAGCGGCTGGCGACGCGCGAACGCCAGCAGCTGCTGGGTCAGGCGGGCGCCCCGATCGGCCGCGGCGGCCGCAGCGTGGAGGCGCGCCAACATCGCCGGGTTGGAATTCACCGCGCCCTTCATCAGGTCGAGGTTGGCCTGGATGACCTGGAGAATGTTGTTGAAATCGTGCGCCATGCCGCCCGTGAGTTGGCCGGTCGCCTCCATCTTCTGGCCCTGCCGCAACGCCATCTCGTCGCGCAGCTTCTCGGTGATGTCGACGAAGCGAACGACCGCGCCGCCGCCCGTCATCGCACCGCGCGAAATCTCGTAGTCGCGGCCGTCGTGGGAGGCGCGAACGGTCTGCGATCGGCCGGATGCCTCGGCGTCGAGTTTGAGCGGCCCGAGCAGCGCGCGCACCGCCGGCAAGCGATCGGAGAGCAGCTGATCGCGGGTCAGCACAGCCTGTTTGGCGAGATCCCAGCCGGAAAAGCGGACGAACGGCTCGTTCCACGCGACGACCTCGCCTTGCGGGTCGATCACGAAGATCGGGTCCTGAAGGCTTTCCAGCGTCGTCTGCAGCAGCCGCGATCGCTCGCCCAGCTCGCGCTGCGCATCTTCCAGGCGGCTGGCGCTGCGGACCACGATGTACATGCCGACGATGAGGCACAGGAACGCCCCAGCCATGACCAGCAGCCCCGCGATGTCCGATTGTTCCTGCTCCGAGCGCAGCATGCTCAACCGGCGCGCCAGCAGAAGCCGCTGTCCCTCGATGAAGGAGTTGGCGATCTGGCGCAGCTGATCGCTGGTCTTGCGGCCCGCGCCGGTGCGTTCGAGCGCCAGGGCGGCGTCGCGGCCATAGAGTTGGTATGTCGTGATCGTGCTGTTGAGCTCCTCCTGCTTCTCGCTGGCGGCGGCGCGGAATTCCCTGACCTGCAGCATGGTGTCGGGATCGCTGGCGGCTGCCGCTTCGAGCTGGCGCAGCTCGGTCTCGATGCGCAGGCGCGAGCGCTCGTAGGGCTGCAGATCGGCGACCTCGCCGCTCAGCAGGTAGGCGCGCTGGCCGATCTCGGTATCCTGCAGCGCGATGATCGCCTGGCGCATCAAAGCCAGCGTCTCGTAGCTGCCGACAACGAGGCGCTGCTGGCGGGCCGCCGAGTTCGAATGGGTGATGGCCAGCATGGCGCCGGTGCCGATCAGCACCGCGATGGTCAGCCCGACGATGACGCCGGTCGAGCGCGCTGTCACACGCATGCTACGCATCGGCCTCCGGCTCCTCGGGCTTCGGGAAGGTCACGCTGACCCGCGTGCCCCCGCCTTCGCGCGACGATACCGTAGCCTCGCCGCCGAGCTGCATGGCAAGACCGCGGATCAGCGTCAGGCCAAAGCCGCTGCGCACATCGGGTCTGAGCGCGCCGCGCGGCCCGGCCCCGTTATCCTCGATGACCAGTTCGACCATGGCGGTCTTGTCGCCCGCCTCGATGCGGATCTCGGGCGCCGCGATGCCGTCAAAGCTGCGGTCGAGCGCGCTGCTTACCGCCTCGGTCACGATCAACCCGATGGGAATGGCGATGTCGGGGCCGACCGCCATGATCGGCGCCCGGATATGATAGCGCGGCTGCGCAAGATCGGGCGCGCGCCGGCCGACCGAGATCTGCCGCACCAGGTCGCTGATGAACTGCTGGAAGTCGACGAGCGCCCAGCTCGACCGTTCGTAGAGATGCCGATGCAGGATCGATAGCGTCAGCACACGGTTCTGGGCGTCGCCGAAGAAGCGGCGAATGCGCGGCGAGCGGATTTCGCCGGCCTGGAGGTTGAGCAGACTGGAGATCATCTGCAGGTTGTTCTTCACCCGGTGATGGATTTCACGCAGCATATGGTCGCGCTGCTCGAGGCCTGCCCGCAACTCCGCCTCGCGGCTGGCGATCGCCTCGGCCATCGCCTTGACGCCATCGCTCACCGAGGAGAGCTCGGGCGGCCAAGAGCCTTGGCGGGCAAGCTCGATGTCCTCGCCGCGAGCGACTCGGTCGGCAAAATTCTGGATGTAGCGCAGCGGACGCACGCACCAGCGGTCGGCGCCCAGCCAGACCGCCAGCAGCGCACCGGCGAGCGCCAGCACGACCGCGGCGAACCCACCCCAGGCATCGACCAGCCCAGGCCAGCCGTCTGCCACGCCCACCGCGCTCACGACGAAGATCGAGTTGCTGGCCAGCGGCAGAAGGTGGAATTCGTGCAACGAGCCGTCCTGGCCGTAGTCGCGGAACGCCGTCTGTCCGCCCACGATCGCCGCGGCAACCCGCGCGGGGACCGGCAGCGCGAGTGTCGCCAGCGGGTCGCCGCCGATTGAGCCGCCATTGCGATCGACCAGCGCCACCGCGACCTGCTCGGCCGTCTGCACGGGCGTCACCAGGTCACCGATGGTGGTGAGTGAAATGCCGACGGCGCACATGCCGCGGAACGCTCCGTTCTGCAGGATGGGAAGCGCCACCGGTATCACCGTGCGTGGCGCCACTCGGCTCGCGACCTGCGCTCCGATCGTGAACGCCTTGGTGTCGCGTACCAGCCGGAAGACCTCGCGGTCGGCAAAGCCGACGCCGAGCGCGGTCGGCTGGGTGGCGCAACGCGCCACGCCCTCCGCGTCGGTGACGAGAGCCGACGAATACTCCCGGGGAAATTTCCCCAGCACGTTCGTGAGATAGGCTTCGCAGCGATTGATCTCGGTCGGCGGCGCGTCCGGGTTGGCGCTTTGGCGAACGGCATCCCCGGCGCAGACGGCCTCGAGCAGACGGCGCGAGCCCTCGATCAAGGTACGATAGCGGGCCGCCGCCAGTTCGGCGGTCGCGGCGACCGTCTCGTTCTTGCGAAGATCGGCGTTGCGTTGCCGATCGACGGCCTGCCATGCCGAGAGGGCGAGCGCGGGAAGAACCGCGACGACCACCGCCACGGTCAGCTTTGTGCGCAGCGACCGTCGGGCCATCGGCCCGACCTTAGATCGAGACGGTGTCGAGCGCCTGCGCGATCGCCGCGCGAAGAAGGTCGGGATCGAACGGCTTGGAGATGACGAAGGCGGGCTCGACCTGCTTGCCCGTCAGCAGCCGCTCCGGATAGCCGGTGACGAAGATCACCGGCACCGTCATCGATCGCATAATCTGGTTGACCGCCGCGATGCCGCTGTCGCTGCCGCGCAGCTGGATGTCGGCAAGAACCAGGTGCGGCGAATGCTGCTTGGCGAGCTCGACGGCGGTCTTCTCGGTCGCCGCGATGCCCACCACCTGGTGGCCGGCGTTGCGCACGATGTCGGCGACATCGAGGGCAATCACCGCCTCGTCCTCGATCACCAGCACGCGCACCGCAGCGACGCGTTGCAGTTCGCGGCGCGCTTCCTCGAGGCTGCGCTCGGCGGCATCGGTTTCGATGCCGAGAATGCGCGCGGCGTCGGAGACCGTGAAGCCCTCGAGCACGGTCAGCAGCAGTACCTGGCGCTGCAGCGGCGCCATGTCGGTGAGGGATTCCTTCAGCCGCCCGCTCACACTGTCCTCGCCGGCGCCTTCCTCGAGATT
>DATHNU010000957.1:0-7153 GCA_035485695.1 Reyranella sp.
TTGCTGCCCTTGATCGCGGCCGCAATCTCCTCGGAGAGAAACAGCGGCGTCGCCGCGTCGTCGCGGCCGCACACCACGATGGTCGGGCATTTGATCTTCGGCAGGTCGGGCCGGCGGTCGACGCGGATCGCCGCCAGCGCTTCCTGGCGCTTATAAATCTCCACGCCGATCTCGCCGCACATCGTCATGACCGCGTCGACCAGCGCCTTGTCGGGCAGCATGTAGGCCGGGATGAAGCGGCCCATCTGCAGGCCCAGCACCACCTCGAAATGGCCTTCGTCGGCGAGGCGAATGCGGGCGCGGCGGATGGCGCGCTCGGCCTCGTTCTGGCCGCGCATGCCGGTGTCGAGCAGCGCCAGCTTCGTCACTCGTTCTGCAGCGAACTGCATGATCTCGACCGCCAGCATGCCGCCCAGCGACAGGCCGGCGAGGGCGAATTTGCCGGCCGGCATCTGGTCGACCACCCAGCGCGCCGCACCTTCCCAGCTGTCCCAGATCGCAAGCGGCGCGCGGCGCCAGTCGGGCACCACGACCTCGGCTTCGCCCGACAGCGCCGCGACCTGGCCGGCATACAGTCGCGGTGAACAAATCATGCCAGGCACCAGGAGCAGCGGCGTCTTGTTCATTCGTTCCTCCCGTCGCGAGCGTAGCCTAGGCGCTGCGGCTGGGATACCAATGGCGGGCCATGGCCGTCTTGCCCGTCATCGCTTCCGGTCGCGACATCCGGCTCGACCTGTTCCGCGGGCTGGCGCTGTGGTTCATCTTCATCGACCACATCCCGACCAACATCGTGAGCTGGCTGACCGTGCGCAATTACGGCTTCAGCGACGCCACGGAAATCTTCGTCTTCATCTCGGGCTACACGGCGGTGATCGCCTACGCCCGGATGATGCAGCGCGAGGGCTGGGTGCGCGCCTCGGCGCGAATCTACCGCCGGGTCTGGCAGCTCTATGTCGCGCACATCCTGCTGTTCGTGGCCTTCTCGGCCCAGGTCGCCTGGGTGTCGATCGCGCGCGACACGCCGGCGCTGATCGAGGAGATGGAGCTTTTGGGCCTCGGCCAGAATCCCTACCAGGCCATCCTCGAGGCCGCACTGCTGAAGTTCCGCCCGGTCAATCTCGACGTGCTGCCGCTCTACATCGTCCTGCTGGCGTTCTTCCCCTTCGTGCTGCCGGCCGTCGTGCGCTGGCCGTTCGCCGTGATCGCCGTCTCGCTGGCCGTCTATGCGGCGACATGCCACTACGACTGGAACCTGCCGGCCTACCCGGAAAACAAGGTCTGGTACTTCAATCCCATGGCCTGGCAGGTGGTGTTTTACGTGGGCGCGGCCTGTGCCGTGCTGGGGCCGCAGCTCGCCTGGCTCGACCGATTCCGCTGGCCGCTTTCCGTGCTGGCCGTGCTTTACCTGCTGTTCTCCGCCTTTATCGCCTTGTCCTGGCAGTATAATCCGATGGAGAAGCTGATTCCCGACTGGGTCACTCGGAATATCTACCCGATCGACAAGACCAACATCGACATGCTGCGGTTCGTGCACTTCCTGGCCATCGCCTGGCTGGTCCGGCTGGCCGTCCCGCCCCATGCATCTTTCCTCAGGTGGCGGATCTTCGAGCCACTTCGCAGGTGCGGCGAGCATTCATTGCAGATATTCTGCTTGGGGATTTTTCTGGCTCTCAGTGCGCAGGTGGTTGTGGGGCAGAATGAAGATTCAATCGTCTCGCAGGTCGGCGTGAGCATCGCCGGTCTCCTGATCATGTCCGCGGCGGCCTATGGCGCGGCTTGGTATAAACGGGGTCCCGCCATCGAGGACGCGGCATGAAGCGGCTTGTCGCCTTGGCAGGGGCAGTCATGACACTGACGCTGGGGGCAGGCGGGGCGTCCGCCGAGCTCAAGGGCTGTCGTGCCAGCCGCGAGCTGCTCGACCTGGGAAATCCGCTGGAGATCGCCCGCACCGCGGTGGCCGATGAGCGGCAGCTGCGCGTCGTCGCCATGGGCTCGTCGTCGACCCAGGGCTTCGGCACCACCAACCCGCAATTCGCCTATCCGTTCCAGCTGAAGCTCAGGCTCGAGGCGGCGATGCCGGGCGTCGCCATCCATGTCTTCAACAAGGGCATCGGCGGCCAGGATGCTGACGAGATGACGGCGCGCATGAAGGCCGACGTGCAGCCCGAGCGCGCGCATCTCGTGATCTGGCAGGTCGGCACCAATTCGGCGATCCGGCGCATCCCGACCGACCAGTTCGCGGCCCGCCTGCGCGCCGGCATCGATATCGGCAAATCGCTGGGCGCCAACTTCGTGCTGATGAACCTGCAATATGTTCCCGCCGTCGTGGCGCTGCCCGACGAAGAGGAATATGCCCGCGTCATGGGCGAGGTGGCCCGGGAGAAGGGCGCCGGCCTGTTCAACCGCTTCGACATCATGCGCGCCTGGTACAAGGACGGCATGCCGTACTCGCAGTTCGTCACCAGCGACGGCCTGCATCTCAACGACTTCGGGCAGAAGTGCATCGGCAAGCTCCTGTCGATGGCCATCATCGACACCATCGCCCCCAAGCAATTGACCGGCGCACCGCTTACGCCACACTGAGGCCTTTCCGTCCGGGAGAAGGCCTCATGAAGCGCCGCTTCGTCGACCTGTCGATCTATCTCGAGAACGACGTCATCTCCGATCCCGCGCCGTTCGGGCCCAAGATCCAGTATCACAAGCACGAGAACACGGCCGGTCAGATCGCGAGCTTCTTTCCCGGCCTCAAGAAGGAAGACCTGCCCGACGGCCAGGGTTGGGCGGTCGAGAACGTCAATCTCTCGACCCACAACGGCACCCATCTCGACGCGCCCTATCACTTCCATCCGACGATGAACAAGGGCGAGCGCGCCATCACCATCGACGAGGTGCCGCTCGACTGGTGCTTCCAGCCCGGCGTGAAGCTCGATTTCCGCGACAAGCCCGACGGCCACGTCATCACCGCCCGGGAAGTCCAGGACGAGCTTTTACGCATCGGCCACGAGCTCAGGCCGCTCGAGATCGTCGTCGTCAACACGCGCGCCGGCTCGCGCTACGGCAACGACGACTACGTCAATTCGGGCTGCGGCATGGGCTACGACGCCACCATGTTCCTGCTCGAGAAGGGCATTCGCCTCACCGGCACCGACGCCTGGAGCTGGGATGCGCCGTTCTATTTCACCGCCCAGAAATGGGCGAAGGACCACGACCCGTCGATCATCTGGGAAGGCCACAAGGCCGGCCGCGACATCGGCTATTGCCACCTCGAGAAGCTGCACAATCTCGAAGCGCTGCCCGGCCACGGCTTCACCATTTCCTGCTTCCCGCACAAGATCCGCGGCGCCTCCGCCGGCTGGACGCGCGCGGTGGCGATCTTCGAGGAATAGCTCAGAGCGCGGCGGGCCGGCGCGCGAGCAGGAGCGACAGGCCGAGGCCCGCGAGGACGGCGCCGGCGCCCCTGCGCAGACGGCGCAGCAGCGCGGGCCGTGCCCGGGCCATCGAGCGGGCGCGGGCGGCGGTGACCACGACGATGACGTCGACCGCTGTATTCAAGGTCACCGAGATCAGGCCGAGCCCGAGGAATTGCAGCCAGACCGGTCCGGCGGCGGGATCGACGAACTGCGGCAGGAAGGCCAGGAAGAAAGCCGCCGTCTTGGGATTCAGCGCTTCGACCACGATGCCGTCGCGAAAAGCCCTGGCAGCGCTTCCGCCGCCCGTGGTCGCGACGATATCAATGCCTGCCTCGCGCGCGGTCTTGATGCCGAGCCACACCAGATAGAATGCGCCTGCGATCTTGAGCGCGGCGAACGCCTCGGCACTCGCCACGATCAGTGCCGATACGCCGATCGCGCCCGCCGCGACATGGACCAGGCCGCCCAGCCCCGTTCCCAGGCTTGAAGCGAGACCTGCTCGCCGGCCATCGGCCAGCGTGCGTGCGGCGACGTAGAAGATCCCGGGTCCCGGCGACAAAGCGATGATGCACGCGGCTGCCAGGAAGAGGAGGAAGGTCACCGGCAGCTCAAGCGAGGGGTTCCGGTTCGCCCGGCGGCAGCGGCATCTCGAAGACGTTGAGCGTCATCGATACCAGCATGTAGTAGCCGCACACGCCCACCAGGTCGACCACGCCCTGCTCGCCGAAGGCGTCGATGGCGCGCTTGTAGTTGGCTGCGGCGACCCGATTGGTCTCGAGATATTCGCTGACGAAGTCGTAGACGATGCGCTCGGCATCGCGCGTGAAGGGCGGCGTGGCGCGCGTGCGCAC
This sequence comes from Reyranella sp., assembly GCA_035485695.1. Classification (GTDB taxonomy): domain Bacteria; phylum Pseudomonadota; class Alphaproteobacteria; order Reyranellales; family Reyranellaceae; genus Reyranella. The sequence continues at coordinate 4,262 of DATHNU010000957.1, forward strand.
CGCCTCGATGATGGCGGGCGCGAGCCCGGCCTCCTTGGCCAGACGCGCATGGGCGTAGAACTCGTATTGCGCCTTGAAGTGCCGGCCGACCAGGCAGATCGCCAGCTCCGAGAGATCGTTGGGCAGCGAATTGTGGAAACGGCAATATTCGCCGAGCTTCTGGGCACGGTCGGCCAGTTGCGGGCTGCGCAACCAGGGATCGAACGGTCCGCGCAGGCCGCCGCGCGGGCCCGCCACGATCGCATCGGCGACCTTCTTCTGTTCGGGCGTGAGCTTGTCGAGGTCGAGCGGGGCCAGACGCGGCATCAGATGATTTCCTCCAGTTACAGTGGGCAGCCGGCATCGCCGGCGGTGTTCTTGTCGGCGTTGTCGAACATGTGGTTGATGATCGCCTCGCCGGCCAACTGCGACTTGTCGGCCTGCGTGGTGCAGGAACCGCTTGCCGTCCACAGCACCTTGCCGCCGTCGCGGGAATAGAGCGTGAGCGTGATGCGCAACGTCGGGCCCGCCGTCGACGGCGTCAGCCCGTCACGCCGGCCGATCGGGTTGGCCGGCAGCGCCGGGCGCGGATTGGAGCCCGGCGGGGCGTAATCGGGCTGGCCGCCGATCGTGCCGATGCTGCGGTCGTTGCCGCCCAGGAGATCAAAATAGCTCACGTCCATGCGCATGACGTTGCCGCCGCTGAAGCCCACCTCGTTGCCGCGCTGCGACAGGCGGATCATTACCTGGCGGCGCAGTTCGCGCGCCAGGTGGTTGTCGGATGTGAGACTCACCGCGACCTTGGCCTTGGGGATCTTCTGGTAGGCTCTGATCTCGAGCTCGCCGAGCTTGGGCCCGGTGCCGACGCCGGGATAAGGCTGCGCCGACGCCTGTGACGCCGCAGCGATCATCCAGAGCGCGACGAAAGCGATCGCGATATGCATTCTGTTCCCCCTAGGCCGCCAGCTTGCGCCAACCGGGCTCGTCCCGGTCGAGCAGGCGTTTCAGCGACTCGAAATGCAGGACGGCCTGCTGGGCCTCGCCTGCGATCTGATTGGCCGTGTGCAGAGCCAGCGCCTCGTCGATATTGTGCAATGGCCGGCCGGTCTGCATCGCCAGCACCTGCACCATCGCCGCACGCTCGAGATAGTAGAGATCGTCATAAGCCCGGGCCACGGTCGGGCCGGCGACGATGATGCCGTGGTTGCGCAGGAACAGGATGTCCTTCCCGCCCATGGCGCGGCACATGCGGTCGCCTTCCTGCGAGGAGAGCGCCACGCCGGCATAGGCCTCGTCGTAGGCGATGCGGTTGAAATAGCGGAAGGCGTTCTGGGTGCACATCTCGAGCCGGCCGTCCCGGATCGAGGTCAGCGCCGTGGCGTAGGGCATATGGGTGTGCAGCACGACCTTGGCGCGCGGGTTGCCGGCATGAAGGCGGGCATGGATGAAGAACGCCGTCGCCTCGACCGGATACTTGCCCTCGACGATGTTGCCCGCGCCATCGGCCATCACCAGGTCGGACGGCGTGATCTCCGACCAGTGCAGCCCCTGCGGATTGACCAGGAACAGCTCGTCGCGGCCGGGCACCGTCATGCTGAAGTGGTTGCACACCCCCTCGTTCAGGCCGTGCCGCACGGCCGCCCTAAGCGCCGTCACGAGGTCGATCCGCGCCTGGGTTATGGGGTCGTTGGCCTGCATCGAAAGAGCTCCGTCCACAGCATGCATCGCGGCGCGATGATGCGGCCTCGCGCACCGGCGGCCAAGGAAAATTGCAGGATGCCGCGCGGAGCGGCCGGTCAGGCCGGTGTCGGACGGGGCGGAGCGTCGATGCCCGAGACCTCGCGCACGAGCTTGGTGCGCACGGCGCGGCCGAACTGGTCGAAATTGTCGGCCACGATCATGAACGAGCCCGCCCCGCCGATGACGCTCTCCTCGTAATACTTGTCGAGGGTGAGGTCGGGCGGGCGGCCGAAGTTCTCGCGATTCATCATCACCGGCAGGCCGTTGATCACGATGCCCTGCGCCACCAGCTTGTCGCGCACCAGCTCGGCCGGCGGCCCGTCGTTGGTGCGGCCGTCGCCCGAGACATCGATGACACGCCGCCGCGAGACGAAACCGGAGTTGTCGAAGCGCTGGGCGGCGTGAGCCATCGCCGCGCCGACGGCGGTCCAGCTTTGCGAGGTGCGCGGCGCCTCGGCAAGCTTCTCGGCAAAGCGGCGGGCGGCGGCGGCGCTGTCGATGACCGTCCAGTCGATCACCACCATCTGGTAATGCGTGCCCGCCCATTCGGTGTAGCAGAGGGCGATCCGCTTGTTCTCGCCGGACAACACCGCGTCGATGACGCGCTCGTTGGTAAGGGCCTCGATATAGCCGCGGCGCTGCAGTTCGGCTTCGACCTCGTCGATCGACCGCGAGACGTCGACCGCCAGCACGAGCTGCAGATCGACCGGCAGGTCCGCCGCCCTGGCCGATGTCGCGGCGGTCAAAGCCGCCAGGGAGCCCACAAGCGCGGTTCGTCGCTTCATGCCCGTCTCCTGCGAAGGCCACGAGCATACCACCGGCGCACGACAGGCAAACAAGACAGGGGCAAACAAAGACGGACAAACAAAAACGCCGGAGGTTTTCCTCCGGCGTCTCCGTTGGCCGCAGCTCTCGGCCTACTGATCGTCGTCGAAGCCGCGCTTGCGCGGCTCGTAATCGCGCTCCCGTCGCGGGCGGTCGGGCGCACCGCCCTGGTGACGGCGCGCCGGCCGGGTGACTTCGGCGCCATCAAATCCACCGGGTGCCGGCGGAGGACCGCCGGAGAAATCAGCGCGCCGATCGCGCATCGGGCCGCCATCGCCAGAACCGCCGCCAGGGCCGGAGGGCGCGCCGCGATAACCGCCGCCGCCGCCGCCACCGCCGTAGCCACCA
>DATHNU010000958.1:0-4168 GCA_035485695.1 Reyranella sp.
TCGATCGCCATGGCCGAGCTGTCGCTGCTGCCCGCCGTGCGCAAGGCCCAGCCCGACGCGCTGATCGTGGCCGACGGCACGTCGTGCCGGCACCAGATCGCCGACGGCAGCCATCGACAGGCGGTACACGTGGCCGAGGTACTAGCGGCGGCGCTGGCGTAACGTCCTCCCCACGCTACGCGTGGGGAGGTGCCCGAAGGGCGGAGGGGTCGTGAGATACACACGCAAAAGTTGAATATGCGTCATACTTACGCCTAATGTGCATGATCATCTCCTGGGATGATTCATTTCGCGCGCAAGCTGCGCAGTAACCTCACCGATGCCGAACGACGGCTCTGGAGTCGTTTACGTCGCCGCCAGTTGAACGGCTTCAAGTTTAGAAGGCAGCATCCGGTCGGCATCTACGTTTGTGATTTCATTTGCCTGGAAGCCGCAGTCATCGTTGAGCTTGATGGCAGGCAGCACCTCGACCGGGCTCCGGAAGATTTGCATCGAGATGCGTTCCTGAGGGAGAAGGGATACCGGGTTCTGAGGTTCTGGAACGGCGATGTCCTGAGCCGGACGAACAGCGTCGTAGACACAATCTTTGAAGCATTGCAGCGATCCGAAATGGACGGACGCTTCGACTGAGGCTCCTGACCCCTCCGCCCGCTACGCGGGCACCTCCCCCGCAGAGCGGGGGAGGAAGCAAGCCCCGCGTTGCAGCTTCGCCGCCTCTGTGGCACGGTCCGCGCGCCATGCAGCAACGCCCCAGTAATCCATATTCCAGTGCTGAAATCGACCGCGCCAGCCATGAGCGCGAGGATGAGGAGCGCATGATCGAGCTCGCCTCGTCGGGCGCGGCGCGGTTCGTTCCCATCGACACCGAGAAGAACCTGGTGAAGACCGGCGGCAATCCGGAAGCGGTGTTCCTGCAGGGCATGATGGGCCGCGCCATCGCCAATGCCGCCGACACCCAGGTTTTCCTGGGCTATGTCGAGGGCACGCCGTATTTCGCCGTCGACGTCACCGGCAAGGACGTGCCGCTGAAGGAGCTCGGCGAGTTCGTCGATCTGCGCCAGGTCGGCGCGCTCCTGTTCGCGCGCGAGGGCTCGATCCTGGCCTATGCGCGCGGCATGACCTACTGGCATCGCCGCCATCGCTATTGCGGCGTCTGCGGCGCCAGCACGAAGGTGGTGCGGGGCGGCCACGTGCGCCAATGCACCAACGAGAGCTGCAAGACCGAGCATTTCCCGCGCACCGATCCGGCGGTCATCATGTTGGTCCATCACGGCGACAAGTGCCTGCTGGGCCGCGGCAAGCATTTTCCCCGCGGCATGCACTCGACTCTGGCGGGCTTCGTCGAGCCGGGCGAGAGCTTCGAGGACGCCGTGGCGCGCGAGGTCTACGAGGAGGTCAAGGTCAAGGTGAAGAACGTGACCTACCGTTCCTCGCAGCCTTGGCCATTTCCCGCCTCGGTGATGATCGGCTTCCACGCCGAGGCCGAGGGACTCGATTTCAGCGTCAACGAATCGGAGCTCGAAAGCGCGCTGTGGCTGAGCCGCGAGGAGCTGCGGCCGGAGAACCTGCCCACCGACGGCTCGTTCTTCATGCCGCGCCGCGATTCCATCGCCCGCCGCCTGATCGAGGAATGGCTCGGCCACGAGGCCGGCCCGTCGATCAGCGGGTAGGTCTATTCACCTCATCCTGAGGAGGCGCGCAGCGCCGTCTCGAAGGATGGGCAACAGCAAGACTGGTTCCCACCCTTCGAGATGCGGCCCTGCGGGCCGCTCCTCAGGGTGAGGTTAATTTGTAAAGAGGACTGACATGACTGCCCAACTCTTCACGCCCGTCGAGATCGGCGGCGTCACGCTGCCCAACCGCATCGTCGTCTCGCCGATGTGCCAGTATTCGTCGGTCGATGGCAGCGCGCAGCCGTGGCATCACGTCCACTACGGCATGCTGTCGATGTCGGGCGCCGGCCTGCTTTGCATGGAGGCCACGCATGTCGAGCGCGACGGCCGCATCACCCAGGGCTGTGCCGGCCTGTACAGTGACGAGAACGAAGCGGCGCTGAAGCCGGTGATCGACTGGGCACGAGGCTGGATGCCCAACGTCAAGCTCGGTATCCAGCTCGCCCATGCCGGCCGCAAGGCCTCGGCGCAGCGGCCGTGGAAAGGCGGCGGTCCGCTCACCCAGGCCGATGCGCCGGACCTGCCATGGACGACCTGCTCGGCGTCGGCGATCCCTTTCGATACCAAGTGGCACACGCCGGTCGCGCTCGACGCGGTCGGGTTGAAGCGAGTCAAGCAGGCCTTCGTCGAGGCGACGCTGCGCAGCGCGCGCCTGGGCTTCGACGTCGTCGAGCTGCACGGCGCGCACGGCTATCTGCTCAACCAGTTCCTGTCGCCGCTCAGCAACCATCGCAGTGACGAGTATGGCGGCACCATGGAGAAGCGCCGGCGCTTCCCGCTCGAAGTATTCGAGGCCTGCCGCAAGCTGTGGCCGCGCGACAAGGCGCTGGGCATCCGCCTCAGCTCAGTCGAATGGGTCGAGGGCGGCCTCTCCATCGAGGATACGATCGAGACCGCCCGCCAGCTGAAGGCGCTGGGCTGCGACTTCATCGACGCGAGCTCGGGCGGCAACGCGGCCCACCAGAAGATCACGCTCGGCCCCGGCTACCAGGTGCCGTTCGCGGCGCGCATCCGCAAGGAAGTCGGCATCAAGACCTGGGCGGTGGGACTCATCACCGAGCCGGAGCAGGCCGAGCACATCGTCGCCGCGGGCGAGGCCGACTGCACGGTGCACGCGCGGCCGTTCCTGCTCGATCCGCGCTGGGCGTGGAACGCCGCCCGCGTGCTGGGCGTCGAGCCGCCGTCGCTGCCCTTGCCGGCGGCGCGCGCCAGCACCATCCTGCCGTTCAAGTCGCAGCCCGCGCTGGCGAGGGCCGCGGACTAGCGTCCTTCCGGATCGGAGTCGACCATGGCCCCAACATGGCGGTGGTTTCTGCGCCTGGCGAGACTCGTCGCAACCGGCGTCGTCCTCGCCATTGTCGTCCTCGAGATCCAGCTCGCCCTGGGCTTCCGTCTCGCCGACACACCGCTCTTCCGCTATCCGTGGCCGACCGTCGGGCTGATCGCAGCCGCGCTGGCCTTTGCTGCCTACAATATCTGGGCCACAACCACGGGCGCCTGGGCGAGCGTCGGCATCGCCGCCTTTGTCGTGGCCGTGATGCCGTTCAACGCCCTCTTGGAGCCCGCGCCGCCGCCCATTCCCGTGGATTTCTGGACTGGCGGCGGGACCCTTCTGATCGAACGCACCATGACCGTGGAGCGGGCCTATCCCATCGTTCTGGTCCTGAACGGCCCCAAGGATATCAGCGGCAAGACGCCGGCGCCGACGACGGGCGGCACTCCGCCCGCCGGCGTTGGCGACAGCGTGGTGGCGCGCCTGTCCGGCGAGCCGCGGTCGGCCTTCGCCATCGTGCCCGACAAGGACGAGCCGAAGCCGCTCAACGTCACAGGCGACACGCGTTGGGATTGGCGCGTGACGCCCAAGCAGGAGGGCCCTCAGAGATTGCTCCTCGAACTCGACACCGCGGCGAAAACGCCGGCAGGCGCGGCGGCAAAGGGCAATATCTATCGGCATTTCATGTTCATCACGGTGCAGCCCCCGACATGGTACGAGGCCTGGCGCCGATCGGTCATCGGCCTGGTTTCAGGGTCCTAGCCACAAGCGGCGCCTATGCGCGCGGGGCAGGGAGCGTTACCCTCCCGCCATGAGTCCTGACTCGTCCCAGCCCCGGTCTCCGGCTGAAACTGCTCCGGTGGTCGCCGACGCTGGTACGCCCGAGGCGGCTGCGGTCCTGGCCCCGACTCGGGCCGAGACGGCGCGAGTCGCTCCAGCCGAGCCCAACGTTGCGCCGGCCGCCCTGCCGCCTGCTGCGCCGCCCCCTGTGGAGCTCCCGCCCGCCGAGCTCCCGCCCGCCGGGCCGCCGCCCGCCGCAGCTGCAACGCCGCCGTCCGCCGCCGCGCTTGGGCCCGTCGCCAAAAGCAGGCTGCGCCGCCTCGTCACGGTCGGCGGCACCTTGCTCCTCCTGTTCATCCTCTGGGAGACCTTCACCTTCTTCGTCGCCTATACCGACGACGCCTATGTGCGCTCCGACCTGGTTGCCGTGGCGCCGGAGGTT
>DATHNU010000959.1:0-2807 GCA_035485695.1 Reyranella sp.
ATTCCCGGCTCGCGCGTCGTGGCCGAGCGCTGGGAGAAATTCTACAAGCCCGGCAAGCCCTACGCCGACAAGCTCGAAGTGCTGATCATGGCCGAGGCGGCGGCGCGCGACGTGGCGTTCCGCAACAAGGAGATCGACACCTCGATCCTGGGCCCGGCGCAATACGTCGCCTATCGCGCCGATCCGGAGCTCTCCAAAGGCATCCTGGAAGTGGCCGAGATGTTCACGCGCTCGGTGCAGTTCAACATCGCGGCGAGCAAGCCGTTCCAGGACAAGCGGGTGCGGCAGGCGTTCAACAACGCGATCGACACCGACCTGATCATCAAGCGCCTGGTCAAGGACAAGGCCTATCGCGCGACCAGCTGGCTGCCGCCTTCCTCGGCGGCCTTCGACAAGACCGTCAAGCCCTACGCCTACGATCCCGAGAAGGCCAAGAAGCTGCTGGCCGACGCAGGCTATCCCAACGGCTTCGAGTTCGAGCTGACGACCAGCCAGAACGAGAGCTGGGGCCTGCCGATCGTCGAGGCGATCATTCCCATGCTGTCCAAGGTCGGCATCAAGCTGAAGCCCAAGCTGGTCGAGGTGACGGTGCTGACGGAGATCGCCATGAAGGGCGAGCATGAGGCCTATATCGGCTCCAGCCTGACCGGCCCCGATTCGCTCGCGACCTTGCGCTGCTACTACTCCAAGACGCCGCGAACCGCCTGCAACTACACCAGCTTCAGCAACCCGGAGTTCGACAAGCTCCTGGACGCGGCGGCGCAGGAAGGCGACATGAGCAAGCGCAACGACCTGCTGCGCCAGGCCAACAACCTCGTCTACGAGGAAGCACCCGTGTGGTTCTTCAACTACAACAAGGCGGTGCTGGCCCACCAGCCGTGGATCCACGGCCTGCAGGCCAACCCGACCGAGATCACGCACCAGTACCCCGAGGACGTGTGGGTCGACGAACGCTCGCCGGCCAAGTGAGCGCTACTCAGCAACTCATGTTCCTCTCCCCCGATAGGGGGAGAGGCTAGGTGAGGGGGAATCGACGTGCGCAACCCCCTCACCCGTCCTCTCCCCCTATCGGGGGAGAGGAGTATGAGTCATTGAAAGGCGCGCATTGACCTGATGCTGCTCGTTCTCGGACGTCGCCTCTTCAACGTCATCCCGACCCTTTTGGCCGTCGTCGCGCTGGTCTTCCTGCTGTTCAGCGTGCTGCCGGGCAGTTTCGCCTCCGGCATGGGCGAGGACGGCCGGACGACCATCGATCCGGCGGTGATGGAGCGCATGCGCAAGGAGATGGGCCTCGACGACCCGTTGGCCGAGCGCTTCGCCAGATACGTCGCCCATACCGCCATGGGCGATCTCGGCACCTCGTTTCGCACGCGCGAGCCCGTGACCAAGCTGATCGGCGTCCGCATCTGGCCGTCGCTGAAGCTGGTCTTCGCCGCCATGACTTTCGCCATCTCGGTCGGCGTCACCCTGGGCTTCCTGGCGGCGCTGCGGCCTGGCAGCCTGCTCGACACGGTGTCGATGGTCACCGCCATCTCGGGCCTCAGCCTTTCCCAGTTCTGGTTCGGCCTGATGCTGATGTACCTGTTCGCGCTGCAGCTCAACTGGCTGCCGAGCTTCGGCTATGGCGACGGCGGCCTGCGCAACCTCATCCTGCCCGCGGTGGCGCTGGGCGTGGGCCCGATGGCATTGCTGGCGCGCACCACGCGCGCCGCCGTGCTCGACGTCCTCAATGCCGACTTCGTCCGCACCGCGCGCAGCAAGGGCATGAGCGAGCGCCGCGTCGTCGAATGGCATGTGCTGCGCAATGCGCTGGTGCTGGTCATCACAATCGTCGGCCTGCAGTTCGGCTCGCTGATGGGCCAGGCGGTGGTGGTCGAAAAGCTCTTCGCCTGGCCCGGCGTCGGATCGCTGATGGTCGATTCGGTGTTCCAGCGCGACATGCCGGCGGTCCAGGGCTGCATCCTCCTGATCGTGGTGTTCTTTCTGTTCATCAACACGCTGGTCGACATCGCCTACGTCGTGATCGATCCCCGCATCCGCTACGGCTGAGGCAAGCGGATGAAGTGGGGCTCCAATACCTGGGTGGGCGGCGGCCTGGTCGCCCTGGCGATCGGCGTGGCGATCTTCGCGCCCTGGATCGCGCTCACCGATCCGGTGATGGACGCCAACCTGATGAACGCCGAGCTGCCGCCCAGCTGGGAGTTCCCCTTCGGCACCGACGCGCAGGGCCGCGACATCTTTTCCCGCATCGTCTACGGCGCCCGCATTTCGCTTACCGTCGGATTCGTGAGCCAGATCTGCAACAGCCTGATCGGCGTGACGCTCGGCCTCACGGCCGGTTACTGGGGCGGCTGGTGGGACGATCTCGTGAGCGGCCTCACCAACCTGATGCTGGCGATCCCCTCGCTGGTCTTCGCGCTGGCCATCATGGCGATCCTCGGGCCCGGCCTGCTCAGCCTCGTGATCGCACTGGGCCTCACCAGCTGGTCCTATTCCTGCCGCATCGCCCGTGCGCAAGTTCTGTCGCTGAAGAGCCAGGGCTACGTCCAGGCGGCGCGCATCCTGGGCTATGGCGACCTGCGCATCATGTTCACCCAGGTCCTGCCAAACATCCTGGGGCCGCTGATCGTGATCGCCACGCTGGGCATCGGCGGTGCGATCCTGGCCGAGGCCGCCCTCTCGTTCCTGGGCCTCGGCATCCGCCCACCCTTCCCGAGCTGGGGCAGCATGCTATCGGAGGCGCGCGACCAGATCCGGGCGGCGCCGTGGCTCTCGGTGTTTCCCGGCCTCGCCATCTTCTTCACCGT
>DATHNU010000960.1:0-6014 GCA_035485695.1 Reyranella sp.
CACGCTGCGCTCCTCGAGCTACGCCACCGAGCTCGAATTCAAGGATTGCTGGGTGTCCGATCACCAGATCCTGGGCGAGGTCAACAAGGGCTTCGCCGTCGCCAACGACCGGCTGACGCGCCAGCGCATCCCCTACGCCGCTGGCTGCATCGGCGTCGCCATCGCCGCCCACGAGATGGCGGTCGAATGGGCCAAGATGCGCAGCACCTTCGGCGAGAAGCTCGCCAATCGCCAGGCCGTGCAGTGGATGCTGGTCGACAACGAGATCGATATCCGCTCGGCCCGCCATTTCACCCTTGAGGCGGCCGAAAAGGCGAGGCGCGGCGTGCCGTTCCGCACCGAAGCCGCGCTCGCCAAGCTGATCGCCTCGGAAGGCGGCGGCCGGGTCGTCGACCGTTCCATGCAGATCCATGGCGGCATGGGCATGACCAAGGACCTGCCGCTCGAGCGCTGGTATCGCGAGATGCGCATCCGCCGCGTCGGCGAGGGACCGAGCGAGGTGCAGCGCATGGTGATCGCGCGCGAAATCCTGGGCAGCAATCTCAGATGAGCGAAGCCCGACCAGGTCCCTTGGCCGGCATCAAGGTCGTCGAGTTCGGCCAGAACCTGGCCGGCCCTTATTGCGGGCAGATCCTGGCCTTCCTCGGGGCCGACGTCGTGAAGGTCGAGCGGCCAGAGGGCGACGACGCGCGCAAATGGGGCCCGCCCTTCGTCGAGGGCGATGCCTTGAGTTTCATTGCCCTCAATCGCGGCAAGAAGTCGATCACCTGCGATCTGGCCGACAAGGCCGAGTGCGAGGTTCTGATCGAGCGCATCGGCGCGGCGGACGTATTCGTGCACAATCTCAGGGCCGACGTGCCAGCCAAGTTCGGCATCGACGGCCGGACGCTCACCAAACGCTTTCCGCGACTGATCTACGCCGACCTCGGCGCCTTCGGCCATCTCGGGCCGTGGAAGGACCGGCCGGGCTATGAGCCGATCATCCAGGCGGTGGCCGGGCTGATCTCGCTGAACGGCGATCCGTCGGGACCAGAGGCGCGCATCGGCGTTTCCATCATCGACCTGTCGACCGGCATGTGGACGGCGATCGGCGTTTTGGCGGCCCTGGCCAAGCGTGCCGCGACCGGCCAGGGCAGCCTGGTCAACACCTCGCTGTTCGAGAGCGGGCTGATGTGGGCGTCCAACCATGTCGCGTCGTACTCGGTGACCGGCAAGATGGCGGCGCGCCAGGGCACCGGGCATCCCTCGCTCACGCCCTACCAGGCGTTCGAGTGCAGCGATGGCCCCCTGATGATCTGCCCGGGCAACGACCGGCTGTGGCGCAAATTCGCCGAGGCGCTGGGTCATCCCGAATGGCCGGATGAGCCGCGATTCAGGACCAACGTCGAGCGCATGCAGCAGCGCGTGCTGCTGCTGGGCATGATTGCCGATATCATGAAGGCCGAGAGCCGCGCCTACTGGTCGGCCAAGCTCGACGCCCTGGGCGTGCCGAACGGGCCGATCAACACGGTGCCGCAGGTGCTGGAACTGGCGCAGGTGGCGGCGCTCGGCATGTTCGCCAGGCCCTATGCCGGACAGGACGCGCTGTTCCACGGCCTGCCGGTCAGTTTCGACGGGGTTCGTGCCGGAGGATCCGAGGTCGCGCCCAGGATCGGCGAGCACAGCGACCGCGACTGAGACCTCAGCTCGCGAAGCTCAAGCAGTATTCGCGGACGCGCTCCAGCGGAATGCGGGCGTGGCTCTGGACGATGATGAACTTGCCGCCGGGATCGGTGCCGTTGGGCAGCTTCACCAAGCGCTCGAAATCGTCGGCGCCCCAGACGCAGGACTGCTCGGAGAACAGGTGCACGTCGGCGGCGTAGCAGGTGTTCCAGTCGACGTGATAGTCGAACAGGTTGCCCTTGATCTCGGCGACGCTGGTGTAGAGCGAATACTCGGTCCACGGCACGCCGATCGGCTTGCGCGCCTTGCGCAGCATCAACGCCGTCGCGGCGTCGTGGCCGCCGTTGCGGACATGCTCCAGCGTCTGGGCCGCCAGCCTGCCGTGCAGCAGGTTGGGCGTGACCGAGAGGCCATGGCCCTTGGCGTCGTATGCCGAGCCCACGACGTCCGCAGCGTGGCGCCACCAATCGTGATGCAGCTTGGGCTCCCAGCGCGACAGGCCCCTGCCGTCCAGCACGAACGTCGTGGCATCGAAATCACCGACGCAGCAGACGTCCGAATCGAGCGTCAGGTAGCCGCCGAAACCCAGCATCGCCGGCACCTTGAGCTTGACGATCTGCTGCCGGTACCAGCCGGTCATCAGGTAGAAGCCGCTGAACGGCGAGATGAAGTCGCTCTCCGGCCGCACCGAGACATTGATATTGGAAAAGCGCGGCAGGCTGGTCCGCAGGAGATGGGTGTCGCTGCCGGGCGATACGATCAGCAGCTCGAAGGGCTTGCTGTCACGCCAGTGCTTGGCCAGCGATTCGATCAAGAGACCGGCGCGCTCCAAATCGCCCCGGCGCTGGATCTTGCGCAAAGCCAGGGGGAGAATGGCGTGGCGAACCTCGGAAAACATCGTCTTGGTTGTCTCTGAAAGTACATGTGGTGTGTGGCATCTGCCACATCAATTGCTGAAGAAGCGTCGGATTAACCCACCAGCGTCAGAACGTCCCACAAGGGCCCGCGTGCCGCAGATCGGCCTCTCACCCGTTGAAAAAAAACGCCGGGCCAAAAGGCCCGGCGAGTCAAACAGGGAGGCTTCACGTCTGGGAGACGTGGGATCATGAGGATCCCGAGTTTCGAACGCGATCAGCCGAAACCGTTCGTGTCGAAGACCTGAAACCAACCTATCCCTCAGCAGATGTATTGGTAGGGGGGAAATTCCGAACACTGGCATGCGGGGGACGCATGCCTTTCATTGGCTATGCAATACTGCAAGTCTCACCTTCAGAAACGTGTCTCTGCGACCTTGCGCAACAGAAAGTCCCTGAACACGGCGATGCGCTTGGAATGCCGCAATTCCTCGGGATAGGTGAAATACACATCGGTCGTACGGACATTGAGATCGGGCAGGACCATCTCGATCTTGGTCGATTCGCGGGCGAGATAATCCGGCAGCGAAGCGATGCCCAGGCCCGATTCGACGGCGCGGAAGATGCCGTAGACGTTGTTGACCCGCAGCACCACGACTCGTCCCGACTGGTCGACATTGCCCTCGCGCAACAGCCAATTGACGTCCTGGACCGGCGCCCTTGCGTCTTCACCGAAGATGATCAGGCGATGCTGGTCGAGTTCCTCGACCGCCTGGGGCTTGCCGTACTTCTGGATATAGCCGTGCGAGGCGTAAACATGGCTGCGCACCGTGAGCAGATGGCGCTGCACCAGGCCGGGCTGACGGGGCATCATCATGCGGATGGCGACATCGGCCTCGCGCATGCCGAGATCGAGCTCGTTGTCCGATAGCACCAGGCTGACGTCGATATCGGGGTACATGGTGATGAATTCGTGCATCTGCGCGGTGAGCCAGGTCGACCCGAAACCGACCGTGGTCGTGACTTTCAGGCGGCCCGCCGGCTTGTCCTGGTTGGCGCGCAGCAGCGCCTCGGCGGTGTTCACCTTGGCCGCCATGTCGCGCGCGGTGCGATAGAGCAATTCGCCCTGCTCGGTGAGGATCAGGCCGCGCGCGTGCCTGTGGAACAGCATGACGCCAAGCTGCTCCTCGAGCGCACCGATCTGGCGCGAAATCGCCGACTGGCTGAGCTTCAGCGTCTCGCCAGCATGCGTGAAACTCCCGGCATCGGCTACGGCCTGAAAGATCCGCAGCTTGTCCCAATCCATGACATCGCCTCCCTAAGGCGCTTTGGCGCCAGGCGCCAAGCGCCGACCCACGCCGCCGCTTACTCCGCGGCTTGCGCGAGGCGCGCTTCCTGGTGCGCCAACCACTTCTCCGCCTCGAGCGCCGCCATGCAGCCGGTGCCGGCCGCCGTGACGGCCTGACGGAAGATCTTGTCCTGCACGTCGCCCGCGGCGTAGACGCCCTCGATGTCGGTCGCCGTCGAATCGGGCTTGGTGATGAGATAGCCTTCGCCGTCCATGGCGAGCTTGCCCTTGAACAGCTCGGTGTTGGGCGAATGGCCGATGGCGATGAAGACGCCGTCGGTCGCCAGTTCCTTTTCCATACCTGTCTTGACGTTCTTCACCCGGACACCCTGCACCAGCGGCGCGGGCTTGGCTTCGCCCAGAATCTCCTGCAGCGTCGTGTCCCACAGCACGGTCACCTTGGGATTCTTGAACAGACGATCCTGCAGGATCTTTTCGGCGCGGAACGAATCGCGGCGGTGAATCAAGGTCACCTTGGACGCGTGGTGCGTGAGGTAGAGCGCTTCCTCGACGGCGGTGTTACCACCGCCCACCACGAAAACTTCCTTGCCGCGAAAGAAGAAGCCGTCGCAGGTCGCGCAGGCCGAAACGCCGCCCCCGCGAAACGCCTCTTCGCTGGGCAGGCCCAGCCACTTGGCCGTGGCACCTGTCGAAATGATGAGCGAGTCGGCCTCATAGCGATCGCCGGAATCGCCGCTGCACACGAACGGCCGCCGGCTGAGATCGACATCGACGATGGTATCGAAGAAAAGCTCGGTGCCGACATGCTCGGCCTGCTTCTGCATCTGCTCCATCAGCCACGGGCCCTGGATGACGTCGGCAAAGCCCGGGTAGTTCTCGACATCGGTCGTGATGGTGAGCTGACCGCCGGGCTGGATGCCTTGCACCAGCATGGGCTTGAGGCTCGCACGGGCAGCATAGATGGCCGCCGTGTATCCCGCCGGGCCCGACCCCAGGATGAGCACTTTACTACGATGAATCGCTGCCATGTCCCTTTCGCATCCCGCCAACCGCATATCTTCGACATATATGCAAACCTCGCCGGGGATGCACGGCCGTTCTGCACGCGGGGCGCAATTGTTCACAGTTGGCTGCCCGAATCTCGCAACTTTATTGCGCGCGTGGCATGGTTCTGGCATAGACCGCGGCCAACGGGAGGAAAACTGGATGGCTCGCGCAAAGCTCGATCGAATCGACCGGCGCATTCTCAGCGACCTGCAGTCGAATGGGCGCATGACCAACGTGGAGCTGGCGGAGCGGGCGGGCATATCCGCGCCACCCTGCCTGCGCCGGGTGCGGGCCCTGGAGCGCGCCGGGATCATCAAGGGCTACCATGCCGACCTCAGCCCCGAGGCGCTGGGCTACAGCGTCTCGGTGTTCGCCCTGGTCGGCCTCAACAGCCAGGCCGAGACCGACCTCAAGGCGTTCGAGGAGCTGATCGCCAAATGGGACGAGGTGCGCGAGTGCCACATGCTGGCGGGCGAAGCCGACTTTTTGCTCAAGATCGTGGCCGAGACGTGGGACGAGTATCAGAAATTCCTGACGACGCGCCTCACCTCGGCGCCCAATGTCAGCCACGTGAAATCGATGATGGTGTTCCGCACCGCCAAGCAGCTCCCCGGGGTGCCGATCTCGGTCGAGTAGGAGGCAGCCTCATGGACGGAAGCGCCGCACCCGACATCACCCTGGAACGCCTGCACGAGATCGCCGACGCCTTTGCGCGCCGCGATGTCGAGGGCATCGTGAATTCCTTCGCCGAGGACGGTGAATTCCGCAACGCCCGGGGACCCGACTATTGGGGCCAGAGCTTCAAGGGCAAGGCCGCGATCCGCGGTTACTTCGCGCCGCTGTTCGCCGCCTCCAGCGACGTCGCGTGGCGGCACACCAGCGAGTTCATCTGCGACAATCGCGCGGTCACCGAATGGCATCGCACGGCGACCCTCGGGACGGGCGAGCGCCAGGAATGGCTGGGCTGCGACCTCTACACCTTCCGCCGCGGCCTGATTGTCATGAAGGACACCTACATCAAGGTCGTCGCCTAAAATCCCCTTGCGGGGAACAGCGTGTATCGATAGCCTGATACAAATACACAGCGTTACCCGACAGGAGTATCGCATGAAGAACCTCTTCGAAGCAGGCCGCGTGCTGTT
>DATHNU010000961.1:0-2239 GCA_035485695.1 Reyranella sp.
CAGCGTCGGGTCGCCGCCGCCGGCCGGATCGAAGAAGTGCGTGCCGAAGTTGCGGTCGGTCAGCAGCATGGTGATGGCGCCGGCCAGCACCGGGAGCGCCAGCAGCAGCAGGAAGGCCGTCACCAGGATCGACCAGGCGAAGAGCGGCATGCGATGGAGCGTCATGCCCGGCGCACGCATGTTGAAGATCGTGGTGATGAAGTTGATGGCGCCCAGGATCGACGAGGCGCCGGCGAGGTGCAGCGAGAAGATGGCGAGGTCCATGCCCGCGCCCTGCTGGATCGTGAGCGGCGGATAGATCGTCCAGCCCGTGCCGACGCCGCCGCCTATCACGGCCGACAGCAGCAGCAGCAGGAAAGCCGGCGGCAGCAGCCAGAAGCTGATGTTGTTCATGCGCGGGAAGGCCATGTCG
Organism: Reyranella sp.; assembly: GCA_035485695.1. Taxonomy (GTDB): domain Bacteria; phylum Pseudomonadota; class Alphaproteobacteria; order Reyranellales; family Reyranellaceae; genus Reyranella. The sequence goes on from DATHNU010000961.1 coordinate 413, forward strand.
GGCGCGCCGATCATCAATGGCACGAACCAGTTGCCGAACCCGCCGATCAGCGCCGGCATGACGACGAAGAACACCATGGTGAGTCCGTGCGCCGTGACGATGGTGTTCCACAGATGGCCGTCGGGCGTGCCGTCCGCGTTGTTGAAGAACTGCACGCCGGGGTGCAGCAGCTCGAGCCGAATGATGATCGAGAAGGTGGCGCCGATCAGGGCAGCGAAGATCGCGAACACCAGGTACATCGTACCGATGTCCTTGTGGTTCGTGCTGTAGAGATAGCGACGCCAGCCGGTCGGCGTGTGGTGGTCGTGATCGTCGTGCCCATGGGACTGAGGGCTGTGGTCGTGAGCGGCGCCGTGCGCGGTGGCCATTTGAGTCTCTCCTGCGGAGAAGCGCTTAGCGGTTGGCGGGAGGGGCGGCGGCGGCGACGTCGGTCGCGGGTGTGAGGCCCGCCGACTTCTTCTTCGCCTCTACCCACTTGTCGAATTCAGGCTTGGACACGACGCGCACCGCGATCGGCATGAAGCTGTGGTTCATGCCGCAAATCTGCGAGCACTGGCCGAAGTAGTAGCCCTCGTTGTGGACGTTGATCCAGCCCTCGTTCAGGCGGCCGGGAATGACGGTTTTCTTGATGCCGAAGCCCCACACGGTCCAGCCGTGCATGGAGTCGGCCGCGGTGCCGATGATGCGGATGGTGGTGTCCTTGGGGATCACCATCTCCTCGTCGACGGCAAGCATGCGCGGCACCTCGGGCTTCTGCTTGACCCGGTCGGCTTCGCTCAGGATGCGGCTTTCGACGGAGAAATTGCCCTGGTCGGGATAGTCGTAGGCCCAAAACCACTGGTGCCCGGTGACCTTGACGGTGAAGGCGGCATCGGTGGCCTTGTCGCCGTAATAAAGCAGGCGGAAGGACGGGATGGCGATGAACACCAGGATCAGGATGGGCAGGACCGTCCAGGCGATCTCGATGAAGGTGTTGTGCGTGGTCGTCGTCGGCACGGGATTGCGCGAAGCGTGAAAGCGCCACACCGCATAGACGAGGAGCGCCGCCACAAAGACGCAAATCAGCGAGATGATGATCAGCAGCAGGCTGTTCAGCGATTCGACGCGCTCCATCAGCGGCGTGTAGGCCGGCGGAAAACCCATCTGCCAGTCGTGCGGCACGCCCACAATCGGTTGCGCCTGGGCGCTGCTCGCGACGCCGAGCCCGGCGATCGCCGACAGAACTCCGAGGATGCCCAAACCGCGCTTGCCGACCATGCAATCGTCCCCTTCAGCGACTCGACCCGATCAGGATTCCGACCCGCAAAATCCCCCGCATTTCAAAGCGGTTAGTACCAGATATAGGCTTGTGACGTAACGGGTTTTCGACCCCACTCGGTATGTGGCGGCCGGTCGCAGCAGTCAGCGCAGCGCGCGCGAAAGCGCCTCGCCGTGGCCTGCTTGGTGCACGAGCCCGGCAAAAGATGGCGCTGTCGTCCGCCGATGAAACCGACCGGCCTCGTGGACGAAGATCGGCGTGCCCTTCGAGTCTTCCATGCCCACCACGCCGAGCAGTCCATCGTCCCGCCGACCAAGGCGAATGATGAGATCGACCGCCGTGCGGGACAGGCCGCCCATCACGTGCGGCTCGAACGCGGCCATGATGCCGCGGCCGCCGCGCGACAGGAGTTCGGCCAACGCCGGCGCGTCTGCCTGTCGTACCGGGTCGACGATCAAGAGGTCCGGCCGCAGCCGCGCGCCCGCCGCCAGCAGGGGCGCAAAGGCTGCGTCCGACGGCACGACCAGTTCGACCTTCGCGGCCTGCGGCCAGCGAAACTCGCGATGACG
>DATHNU010000962.1:0-4271 GCA_035485695.1 Reyranella sp.
CGTTCCAGCGCTGCACGTCCTCGCTCTTGCGCGCCTTGACCGAGACGATCTCGCCCTTGTCGAGGAAGGCGTCGGACATGGCGATCGCCTGGTCCAAAAGGCCGCCCGGGTTGTTGCGCAGGTCGAGGATGTAGCCCTTGAGCTTGTTGCCGGCCTCCTTCTTGAGCTTCTCGACGGCGTCGAGCACGCCCGAGGTGCTCTGCTCGGTGAACGAGGTGACGCGGATGTAGCCGATGTCGCCGCCCTCGAGGTGGTAGCGGACCGCCTTCACCTTGATGGTCTCGCGAGTCAGCGTGACATCGAACGGATCCTTGGTGCCGCGGCGCACCGAGATCTTGATCGGGGTGCCCACCTTGCCGCGCATCTTCTCGACCGCGTCCTGCAGGGTCATGCCCTGCACCGGCTCGCCGTCGAGGGCGAAGATCAGGTCGCCGGACTGCAGGCCGGCCTTGGAGGCGGGCGTGTCGTCGATCGGCGACACCACCTTGATGACGCCGTTCTCCATCGTGACCTCGATGCCGAGTCCGCCGAACTCGCCCTTGGTCTGAATCTGCATGTCCTTGTAGGTCTTGGGATTCATGTAGCTCGAATGCGGGTCGAGCGCGGCCAGCATGCCGTTGATGGCATTCTCGATCAGCGTCTTCTCGTCGACCGGCTCGACATAGTCGCGGCGGACGCGCTCCAGCACATCGCCAAACAGGTTTAGCTGCTGGTAGAGCTCGCTCTTGTCGCCGCCCGGGGCCTTGGGGTCGGCCTTGTCCTGCGACCAGGCGGTCATGCCGACGGGTACGGCCAGGAATGCCATGATCGCGACGGCGGAAGCGATGCGCAAACGGGTCATTGTGGTGCCTTCACAGGATGACGCCGGTCCGTCAGGGGCCGGCTAGTCGGGGTTTCGAGCGGTCGGGGGCAAGGATATCAGAGGCTCTTTTACAGGGGGCTCTTTGGCAGGATCAAGGCGACGTGGGCTCACGGCCCTTCACAAGTCAAGCGGAAGCCGCGGCGACTGAGCGCGGCGCGGCGAGGACGTGGGGCCGTGAGGCCTCGGAAAGCAGCGAATGGCCGGTCATTTCCCGGGGCTGCGGGACGCCGATCAGCGCCAGCATGGTGGGGGCGACGTCGGCCAGCTTGCCGTCGGCCAGGGAGTGGATATTGGCTGGGGCGTTGAACAGCAGTGCCGGCACGCGATTGAGCGTGTGTTGGGTGTGCTTCTGGTGGGTTGTCTCGTCGTACATCTGCTCGGCATTGCCATGGTCGGCCGTGACCAGCAGCACCCCGCCCGCCTTCCTGACGGCCTCCATGAGCCGGCCGAGGCAGGCATCGACCGCCTCGACGGCTTTCACGGCGGCTGCGAGATCGCCCGAATGGCCCACCATGTCGCTGTTGGCATAGTTCACGACGATCAGGTCGAACTTGCCCGACCCGATCGCCTCGACCAGCTTGTCGGTCACTTCCGGCGCGCTCATCTCGGGCTTGAGGTCATAGGTCGCGACCTTGGGCGAGGGCACGAGAACGCGCTCCTCGCCGTCGAACACGCGTTCCTCGCCGCCGTTGAAGAAGAAGGTGACGTGCGCGTATTTCTCCGTCTCGGCGATGCGCAGCTGCTTGAGGCCCGCTTTCGATACCGTCTCGCCCAGCCCCATCTTGATGATTTCAGGCGGGAACAGCGTCTTGAGGAACGGGTTGAGCGCGGCCGAGTATTCGACCATGCCGACGGCGTCGGCGAACTTCAGGACCCGCGCCCGGTTGAAGCCGTCGAACCGGGGATCGAGCAGCGCGGTCAGGATCTGGCGGGCGCGGTCGGACCGGTAATTGAACATCAGGACGCCATCGCCGTCCTTCATGCCGGTGTAGCTGTCGATGACGGTCGGCCGCACGAACTCGTCGTCCAGACCCGCCGCGTAGCCTTTTTCGACGGCCTCGTCGGGCGACTTGGCGCGCTCGCCTTTGGCATCGATCAAGGCGTCGTAGGCGAGGGCCACGCGCTCCCAGCGCTTGTCGCGGTCCATGGGATAGTAGCGACCAGAGACTGTCGCAAAATGGATGGGCAGGCCTGCTTTCAGGCCGTCCTGGATGTGCTTCAGGCACTCAAGCGCGCTGCGCGGCGGCATGTCCCGGCCGTCGAGGAAGGCGTGGATCCATACCGCGACGCCGGCGCCCGCGATCAGGTTGGCCAGCGCGATGAGATGGTCCTGGTGGGCATGCACGCCGCCCGGTGAGGCGAGACCCATCAGATGGCAGGCCCCGCCATTTTTCCTCAGGGTGGCGATCAGCTCGGTCAGGATCGGGTTCTTGACCAGCGAGCCGTCGGCAATGGCTGTGTCGATGCGCGGCAGGTCGGGCACCGCCACCCGGCCGGCGCCGAGGTTCATGTGGCCGACCTCGGAATTGCCCATCTGGCCCTTGGGCAGGCCGACGAAGGTCTCCGAGGCGTCGATCAGGCCCTGCGGGCAGGTCGCGATCAGCCGGTCGTAGTTGGGCGTACGCGCATCGAGGATGGCGTTGTAACGCGGGTCGGGACGATGCCCCCAGCCATCCAGAATGCACAGGACGGCCGGACGGGAACGGGACGAAGCTGGCATCAGGAGGGCGCGCCGGAACGCGAACCCAAGCCGCGATTGCCGCGCTCGACCGAATTGAACTTGTTGGGGCACGAGAGGTCGCGCGGATCGGTATTGGGATCCTGGTTCGGCACCTCGATGGCGCAGAACACGAACTCGCCACGCGGCTCGCCGTCGATCGAGATGTCGTAGGTGTAGGTGCCGGGCGGGTCGCCCGGGATGATGCACCAGGAACGCTGCAGCACGCCGTCCTGCACGGTCTCGAACATGCGCGTCGTGGCCTGGGTCTTGTCGGTGCTGACTTCGGTCTCGGGGCCGGCGATCACCTGCTCGGCCGGCTGCGAGGTCGTCAGCACTTCCTTGAGCGACACGACGCGGTTAGGTCCGCCGAGATACATGCGCCATCCGAAGCAGGCGCGGTTGAACAGCAGCGGAATGGCGTTGGTCTCGTAGTGCCGCTGGCGGCCGTCGTCCCCGGTGATCGACACGTAGGGGATGCTGCGCACGGGTTTGACCGCGGGCTTGTCGACCGCGGGCTTCTCGGCCGGCGTGGTCTGGGCGGAGACCGCGGCTGAAACGGCCGTCAGGGCAAAGGCGGTGAAGGCGACCAGGAGCCGCCGGGAGGGAACGCGCATGAGTACAATGTAGCCCCGGTTTTTCGTCAGAACAGAGGCAAAATCGCCTCCTATTTCACGCCCGATGGTAGGGGTGTCCGACCAGAAGCTGCTGCGCCCGGTAGATCTGCTCCGCCAGCATGGCGCGCGCCAGCAGATGAGGCCAGGTCATGGGCCCGAATGACAGCACGAGTGCCGCTTTTTTCAACAACGGCTCGCCATGCCCGTCGGCGCCGCCGATCAGGAAGGCCACGTCTGACACCGAATCGTCACGCCAGTGCGCCAGCAGCCCGGCGAAGCCTGCGCTGTCCAGGACCTTGCCGCGACGGTCGAGCGCCACCAGCACCGACCGGGGCGGCACGGCGTCCAGCAGCAGCTCGCCCTCGCGCAGGATCATCTGGGCGGCTGGCAGCTTGCGCTTTTCCTCGAACTCGCGCAGCGCAAGCGGCCAGCGGATGCGGCCGGCATAGTGTTCGTAGAGATCGCGTTCGGGGCCGCGGCCGGCGCGGCCGATACAGGCGATCAGCAGCTTCACGCCGGCTTCTTGGCGCGGCTGGGGCGGGCCGTCTTCGCCTGCTTGGGTTTGACCACGGTCGCCTCGGTCTCGAGCGCCCACATCTTTTCCAGGCCATAGAAGGCGCGCGGCTCGGGGCGGAAGATATGGACGATGACATCGCCGGCATCGGCCAGCACCCAGTCGCCGGTCTGCTTGCCCTCGACCGGGACATAGCCGCGCCCGGCTTGTTTCAGCCGGTCGGCGAGATGTTCGGCAATCGCCACCACCTGGCGGGTCGAGCGGCCGGAGGCGATCACCATGTAGTCGGCGAAGGATGACTTGCCCTTGAGGTCGATGACGACCACGTCCTCGGCCTTGTCCTCGTCCAGTGAATGGCGCACCAGCGCGAGCAGCGCGTCGGTGTCCTTGCTGCGGTCGGGAAGCTGGCGCCCCCGGTCGGATGAAACTGTATCTGAGATGGTCGTTCCTTTCGCTTTGGTCCGGCGCGGCCGCACGGCGCGGATGGCGGTGGCGGAGTGGCTGTCGAGCCGGCTCGGGATGAAGCACCAGGCCGGTGGCTGGCAGGAGGCAAGCGCGCGC
>DATHNU010000963.1:0-5921 GCA_035485695.1 Reyranella sp.
CGCGCCGATCGGCCCCTGCATCGTCACCGCCGACGAGATTGCCGATCCGCAGAACCTCAACATCACGCTCACCAACAACGGGCAGGTGATGCAGAAGTTCAACACCAACGACATGGCGCACTCGATCCCGCGCTGCATCGAATGGGTGAGCTCGATCCACACGCTCGAACCGGGCGACATTTTAGCCACCGGCACCAACCATCGCGGGCTCAACTCGTTCATGGATGGCGACAAGGTCGAACTCACCGTCGAGAAGGTCGGCACCCTGCACTTCAACGTGAAGGACGAGCACAAGCGGACCTGGGCGCGCACGACGCGGCTGCAGCACAAGGAAAAGGGCGGCGAGGGCCCGCACACACCGCAGCTCACGGGCAAGTACGCGCAGAAGTGAGATCCTCTTCTCCTCCCCCGTCATACGGGGGAGGGTAGGGAGGGGGTGAGCCTCACAGAGGCTCTCGAAGATTTCAGATCTGAAACATGCAGGTATCCGGTCTGGGGCTTTCCCCCTCCGGCCCTGCGGGCCACCTCCCCCGTAAGACGGGGGAGGCCAGGCTACCTCGCGTCCAGCCGGGCCTGGATCCCCTGCATCCACGTCTCGCGGCTCATGAACCTCGGCCGGCCCCGGCACATGGCTTCCGTGCGCCGCAGGATCTCGTCGTTCGGCTGGTCGAGGTCGAGCGGCTCGCCGCAGGGCTGCGGCGTGTAGAAGGGCGAGTCGACGTAGAGTTCGACGGGATTGCCCTCGGGATCCTTGAAGTAGAGCGCCCAGGCGTTGCCGTGGTCGGTGATCCGGTGCTGGGTGATGCCTTCCTTGAGGAGCGCCTGGCGGTAGGCCTTCAGCGTGTCGAGCGAATCGAGCCGGAAGGAGATCTGGTTCACCGGATTGTAGGCGAGGTCCTTCGGCCGGCCGTCGAACAGCACGAACTGGTGATGGCATTCGGGGTTCTGGGTCATGAAGGCGACGCGCGCGCCGGAGCCGCCGGTACCGCTGTCGCTGACCACGAACCCCATGACGCGCGTGTAGAAGTCGACCATGCGGTCGAGGTCGGTGGTGTGCACGCCAAAATGCGTGAGCTGGGCCGAAAGGGTCATGGATTCATTGTCCCGCCCGATCGCGGCGCCGGCAACGAAAAAGGCGCCTCGATTCAGCCGGTATCCCAGGGGATCAATCCAGTCTGGCGCTGCCGGCGATCACTGGCTAAGCTCGCCCGGCTGAAAAGCACCGGGCACTCCGCAAGCCATCGATGAATGGCAGGGGCGGCCTCATCTAGCGTCACATATCGATCAGTAATCGTTGCTTTGCGTGCACAAGCGTTCCTTCTGGGAGGCGAACGTCATGCAAGTCGAGAAACTGTCTCGTCGTCGAGTCGTGGCCGGAGGCGTTGCCGTCGGCCTGGTCGCTGCGCCGTTCGTGCGCAGCGCAAACGCAGCCGGAACCCTGACGATCGGACTTTGGGATCACTGGGTTCCAGGCGCCAACGAAGTCCAATCCGCAATCATCAAGGAATGGGCAGACAAGGAAAAGGTCGATGTAAAAGTCGACTACATTACGAGCCAGGGCAACAAGCTGCTGCTGACCCTGTCGGCGGAATCGCAGGCCAGGTCGGGCCATGACATCATGGAGTTCACCAACTGGGAATCGGCGCAGATGAACGCCGCGCTCGAGCCCGTCGACGACGTCGTCAAAAGCATCGTCGCCAAGAACGGACCGATCGATCCCGCGGTCGAGTATCTCGGCAAGTTCGAAGGCAAATGGCTGGGCGTCCCCATGACGCGCGGCACGCTCCTGCTCGGCTGCTGCTCGCGCTTCGACCTGATGAAGGAGTATGCCGGCATCGACGTCCAGGCGCTCTATCCCGCCGGAAAGCCGCCGGCCGACGCGAGCTGGACCTGGGACGCCTTCCTGGCGGCGGCCGAAAAGTGCCACAAGGCGGACCATGCCTTCGGCCTGCCGCTCGGCTCCACCACCGATACCAACCAGTGGGTCGGCGCCCTGTTCCTGGCCTATGGCGCGCAGCTCATGGATGCCAAGGGCAACGTGACGGTCAAGACGGACGCCGTCCGCCAGGTGCTCGAATACGGCAAGAAGATCGCCGCGTTCTGTCCGCCGGACGCCCCGTCCTGGGACGACGCGTCGAACAACAAGTGGCTGCTCTCGGGCAAGGCGTCGTTGATCTTCAACCCGCCGAGCGCCTGGGCCGTCGGCAAGCGCGATGCGCCCCAGGTCGCCGAAAAGTGCTGGACGCACGGCTTTCCGAAGGGACCGGCCGGTCGGTTCAACCCGATCCTGCCGCGTTTCTACGGTATCTGGAACTTCTCCAAGAACAAGGCGGCCGCCAAGAGCCTGTGTGAGTACCTCGCCATGCGTCCGGCCGCCGAGAGGCAGGTTGCGGCAAGCCAAGGCTACGACATCCCGCCGTACCCGAAGTTCAACGACTTCAAGACCTGGGACGAGGAGGGGCCGCCCAAGGGCACGCTCTCGCACTATCCGATCAAAGGTGGCGACCAGGTCGCCGGCGTCACCTGCTCACCGGCGCCGCCGTTGATCGCCGCGCAGATCTGGGCCCAGTCGGTTCAGGCCCAGATGATCGTGCGCTACTTCAAGGGCGAGGCGATGGACAAGGTGCTCGATCGGGCTGAGCGCGAAATCGAGGGCTTCAAGCGGACCTGATTGTCCCTCCGAATCATACCTCCCCCGTCATACGGGGGAGGTGCCCCTGAAAGGGGCGGAGGGGGAAGGCCACAGAAGTGATCCTTGAAATTTCAGATCTGAAATCGGGCCGCCACATCGACTGAGGCTTTCCCCCTCCGGCCCTTCGGGCCACCTCCCCCGTATGACGGGGGAGGCGAATGAACTGACGATGAAAAGGGTCCAACAAAAAGGCGCCGCGGGAAACCGCGGCGCCCTCTCGTTGAGCCTGACTGATTAGTGGGTCAGCGCCGGCTGGCTGCCGGCCACGACGGGGATCGCGCGGGGCTTCTTCTCCTCCGGGATCTCACGCTGCAGCTCGATCGTCAGCAGGCCGTTGGCAAGCTTCGCCCCCACGACCTTCACATGGTCGGCGAGCTGGAAGCGGCGCTCGAAATTGCGCCCGGCGATGCCGCGATAGAGATACTGCTTCTCATCCTGGCCGTTGGGCGCCGTCTGGCCGCTGACCAGGAGCTCGTTCTCCTTCTGGGTCACGTTGAGCTCGGCCTCGGCGAAGCCCGCCACCGCCATCACGATCTTGTAGGCGTTATCGCCTGCCTTCTCGATGTTGTACGGGGGGTAACCGTTGGCGCCGGAGTGGCTGGCGGCGGAATCGAGCAGGTCGAAGACCCGGTCGAAGCCGACGGTGGCGCGATAGAACGGCGAATAGTCGAACGTACGCATTGATCATCCTCCAGTGAGCGATGGTTGAAGCCGCCCGCCCCGGAATGGGCACGGGCGACAGCGTGGATTTAGGAAGGGTCCCGCCACCGTCAAGGGGACGAAAAATTTCCTTCGTGACCCGGTGGACGGCAAGAAATGCTCTTTTCCCGAACACCTTCGGAAATTCAAGTCGTGGCGGATATGCGAAGACACGCCAGATCAAGACTCCGACCAACGCGGGTGCCCGGATGTCCAAGCTTCTTCGCAAACCAGACGCCGTCCTGTGGGTGCTGTCGATCTCCCAGGCCGCGGCCATGCTGGCCCTGAACCTGCTGCTGCGGGTCGCGGTCTCGTGAAGCACCTGCCGCTGTTCTTCGATCTCGCCGGCCGCCGCGTCGTGGTGGTGGGCGAGGGCGCCGCCGCCGATCGCCGGGCCGACCTCGTGCGCTCGGCCGGGGCCGACGTCCGGCGTATCGTTTCGCCGACTGTCCAAGCCTCGGATTTCCGTGGCGCTGTCGCCGCTTTCATCGCCACCGGCGACGCCGACCGGGACGCCGCCGCGCAGCGCGCCGCCAAGTCGATCGGCGTGCCGGTGAACGTGGCCGACCGGCCGGTGCTTTGCGATTTCATCCTGCCCGCCATCGTCGATCGCGACGAGATCGTGGTCGCGGTCTCGACCGGCGGCGCTTCGCCCACCTTGGCCACCCTCCTGCGCGGCCGCATCGAGGCGGTGCTGCCCGAGCGCCTGGGCGCCGTGGCGCGTCTGGCCGCCACCTTTCGCGCCCAGGTGAATGCCTTGATCGCCGAGCCCGCCCGGCGGCGTGGCTTCTTCCGCCGCCTGGTCGAGGGACCGGCCGGGCGCCTGGCCCTCGCCGGCGACGATGCCGGCGCGCGGCGCACCGCGCTGGGCGAGCTCGACGCCGCCCGCCGCCATATGGCGCCCGTCGGCATCGCCCACATCGTGGGCGCCGGACCCGGCGATCCCGACCTTCTGACGTTGCGCGCCGCCCAGCTCCTGCAGGAGGCCGACGCCATCCTGCACGACGACCTCGTGCCGCCTTCCATCCTGGCGCGCGCGCGTCGCGACGCCGAGCTGGTGTCGGTCGGCAAGCGCAAAGGGCGTGCAAGCTGGGCGCAGGCCGATATCAACGTCGAGCTCGTGCGCCGCGTGCGCGCCGGCCAGACGGTGGTGCGGCTGAAGGCGGGCGATCCGTTCGTGTTCGGCAGGGGCGGCGAGGAGGTCGAGGCCTTGCGCGAAGCAGGCCTGCCGGTCGCCGTCGTGCCGGGCATCACCGCGGCGCTGGGTTGCGCCGCTTCAGTCGGCATTCCGTTGACGCATCGGCGTATCGCTTCCGCGGTGACCTTCGTGAGCGGACACAGCGCTGAGGGCAGTCGCGAACCTCCTTGGCCCGCGCTGGCGGCGCAGGGCCACACGCTTGCCATCTACATGGGCGCCACGGAAGCCGCTTCCGTGCGCGACCGTCTCCTGGGCGCCGGTGCCGATCCCAACACGCCGGTCGCCATCGTCGAGAACGGCACGCGACCCGACGAACGGGTGTCGCGCGGCCGGCTCGCCGACCTGGCGCGGCTCGCCGTTCCCCATAGCTCCCGCGGCGATGCCGGTCCCAGCCTCATCATCGTCGGCGACGTCGCGGCCCTTGCCGCCGCCGCCGAGCAACCGCTTCTGGCAGAGGTTTCCTGATGGCCAAGAATCTGAGCGGCGACCTTCTGGTCGCGTCCGCCAACCGTCTCGTCGACGGCGTGGTGGTTTTCCTCGACGATGCCGGCGAGTGGACGGAGCGGCTCGAGCGCGCGGCCATCGCGCGCGACAAGCGCGGCGGCGAGATCCTGCTGGAACGCGCCAGGGCCGAGGCTTTCACCGTCGTCGATCCCTATCTCGTGGCCGTCTCCGAGGGCAAAGGCGGCAGGCTCGAGCCGCTCTCCCTGCGCGAAAAGATCCGCGTCTCGGGGCTCACCTTCGAGGCCATCGCGGCCGATGCGGTGCGTTATGCCTGACACCCATTTCTACCGCTACGACGACTACGACCGCACGCTGGTCGCCGAACGGGTCGAGCAGTTCCGCGACCAGGTGCGACGCCGCCTCGCGGGCGAACTCACCGAGGAGCAGTTCAAGCCGCTGCGGCTCACCAACGGCCTCTACCTGCAGCTCCACGCCTACATGCTGCGCATCGCCATTCCCTACGGCACGCTCTCGTCGCGCCAGCTGCGCAAGCTGGCCGACATCGCCCGCAAGTACGACCGCGGCTACGGTCATTTCACGACGCGCCAGAACCTGCAGCTCAACTGGATCAAGCTCGAGGACGCGCCCGACGCGCTGGCCGCCCTCGCCGAAGTCGACATGCACGCGATGCAGACCTCCGGCAACGTCATCCGCAACGTCACGGCCGACCACTTCGCCGGCGCCGCCCTCGACGAGATCGAGGATCCGCGCATCTGGTGCGAGATCATCCGCCAGTGGTCGACGCTCCATCCCGAGTTCAGCTTCCTGCCGCGCAAGTTCAAGATCGCCATCACCGGCTCGCCCAACGACCGCGCCGCCGTCCGGGTG
>DATHNU010000964.1:0-4601 GCA_035485695.1 Reyranella sp.
CGACGGCAAAACCATTCAGCACGACCGCGAGACCGGCAAGCCTGTGGGCCGACCGACCGAAGCCCTCGTGGACTACTATGCCTTCCATCAATACTCGGACGACCTCAAGATGACCGGCTCGTGCCAGATCACGCCCTATGGCGGCGCCACCGGTTATCTCGCCCGCATCAAGCAGGCGTCCGGCTCCTCGAACGTCTGGCTCGAACCCTGGATGGACAGGAAATCGGTCAAGCGGGCCGCAGAGACCGATACACTGCCAGTCATCCGGCAGGTGATGACCAACTAGAGCAAGTTCCGATCATGCAGAATCGCCCGTGACCTCATCATCGCAGATGTCGTCCTGAACGCAGCGAAGGATCTCATGCCCGTAGCAAGCGGCGATGAGGTCCTTCGCTACGCTCCAGCGCGGGGGTTACCCCGCGAGACGACAGAAAGCGGCTTGTGTCTCGGACATCAAAACGCAACACGCGTTAAGAACTGCCGCGGCTGCGGCCGACCGCCTTGCCGAAGGTGGCTTCAAAACGATCGGCGACGTTCGAGATGCTGAAGGCATTTTCCGCGTAGGCACGACCGGCGGCACCGAACCTGGCACTGGTCTGTGACTCGCCTCGCAGGCGATTGGCGGCGGCGACGAAGGCCTGCCTGTCCCCGGCGGGGACACAAAGCCCGGCGGCAGCCTCCTCGACCAGCCGCACCGAAAGATTGCTGGGCGGCGCGGACAAGAGGATCGGACGGCCGCCGCAGAAGTAGCTGAGGACTTTCGAGGGAACGGAGAACGGTCCCGCATCGTTCTCGAGCAGCGCGACAAGGACGTCGGCGGCCCCGAGGACGTCCGGGAAGACGTCCATCGGCTGCAGCGGCAGAAACACCAGATTGGGCTTCGGCTCCAAGGTGTTGCGGACCTTCAAAGCATCGTAGCTGACGCCCGACGCCGCGACCGCAATGACCACCTCGGGATCTCCCTCGAAATGTTCGGCGAGCGCCCAGAGCAGATCCGGATTATGCTTAAGCGCAAGGGTGCCGGCGTATAGAAAGACGTACTTGCCCGAAAGCCCGTGCTGCATCGCCCATGAATTGTCCTTGGGCCGCAGCGGCAATGTATCGAGCGCTCCCCAATTCGGGATGACGTCGGCGGCGGCGTCGCTGACGCCGAAGTCTTTGAGGGCTGGCCTGAAATCCTCGCTCGCCAGAACGATCCCGTCGCTCCGACGCAGCATGCCGGCTTCGAGCCGCCTGTAGTAGGCGCCGATGGCGTGGCCGACCACCGGAATTTTTCGACTCAGGATCTTCGCCGCCGCCAGGCTGTAGAAATCCTGCATCCAGAAAACGAACGCGGAGCCTGCCTGGCGAACGCCTCTCAGGATCGGTGCCTGCGCCTCAAGCGGCGTGTTGCCTGAAATCGTCACATCGGGCGCAAATGAGGCGATCCTCTGACTGGCAAGCTGGCCATAGAGGATGTCCGCCTGCCGCCTGCGAACAAGATTCTGCTTCGAATAAGGGCGTCCGATCGAGATCGGCTCGATCGAGAAATTGGCAGGGTCGCTCGATAGCCGGCCCGTGTTGCCCTTCGGCCCCATATCCTCGGCGAAAAAGAAATGCCGCACCTCATGCCCGCGCCGCGCGAGCTCGCGCGAAAGCTCGAACTGAAACGGGTGGCCGCAGTAGTCGTGGAGCGCAATTCTGCTGGGCCCGACGCCTTTTGCTCTGGGCGCACCGTGACTTCGGCCACGAATCCTCCCTGGCGAAGGGCCTGAGGCCGGTCCCTGGACACGGTTCACGGGCGCTTTCAAGTTCTCGCTGGTCACCATGGGTAGAGGCCTCCGAATGCCATCTGGTAGGCGGCCGTCAAGGATGCGACGACGACGACGCATGAGGGGGCACGATCGTCGGTCCCTAGCTGGACCACAGGGCTCGCCCCTTCGACTGGACGGTCATGGACAGGCGCGCGACCTCGCTCCGGGTCTCCGGCCAAGCGAGCACGGCGAGCCCGACGGCAGCCAGGCCGCAGAAGCCCACCAGCAGCACGCCGCCCACCGTCGGTGCTCCGTCAGCAAGCGCGACGTGACGCACCAGCCACACGGTGATGCCGGCCATGACCGCGGCGCAGATCGCCGGGGCAATGGCTGTCGTGATGTTGTGCATCGACACCGGACCACGGCGCGTCGCCAGCCAGAAGGCGAGCGGCAGACGGACCAGCACTCCGGCAACAGCGATCGAGGCCGCGACGCCGGTCACACCCCAGGGCAGCCCGGCAAGGATGGCGACGACGCAACAGGCCGCATCGATCAGGCTCGCCCGCAACATCTCGCCCGACCGCGCCTGCGTCATGTAGAGCAGGCTGGCGGCCATCAGCACCGGCAGGTAGGCCGCCGATACGCTGAACAGCGCCACCAACGGAATCGCCTGTGCCCAGGCAGGCCCGAACAGGATCACCACCAGCCAGTCGGCCAGGACGGCGGCGACCGCGAACACGGGCATGGTGAGCAGGGCAAGCTTCTGCATGATCTGGCGGAACATCGACCGATAGCGCTCGGGCCGGTCGATCAGGCGGCTGAGCGCCGGCATGCCGGCGGCATAGACCGGCGCATTGATGGTATTGATGGGCAACAGCACCAACCGCGTCGTGCGCTCGTAGAGGCCGAGTATGGCCGGCCCCCACAGCCAGCCGATAAGGATCTGGTCGACGCTGCGCGCCAGCGCCAGGGCAAGCCCGCTCGCCGTCACCGAGCCGCCGAAGCGCAGCAACTCGCGGACGCCTTCCGCCGGCGCCGGCCGCGCCGGTCGCCAGCGGCAAACCATCCAGCTTCCCGCCAGAAGCAGCGCCGGCGAGACGAGACGCTGCGCCACCAGCGCCCAATAGCCCTTGCCCGTCAGGGCCAGGGCTATTGCCACGGCAAAGCTCGCGATGTCGGCGGCCGTCTCGAGACCGGCGATGGCGCCAAAGCGCATCTGTCTGCGCAAAAGGGCCCAATGCTGCACCGTGAGGCCGCTCAGCACGAAACCCAGGGCCAGCCACTCGGTCACGGCCTCGAGGTCGGGCTGGCCATAGAACTGCGCCAACAGCGGTGCGGCCAGCACGAGGCCCGCGCCGAGCAACGCGCCTGCAGCCGCGTTGATCCAAAACAGCGCGGAAACCTGGGCATGGGAAATGCCCGGCTTCTGGATGGTCGCGGCCGAAAGGCCGAACTCCTTGACCAGATCGAGGATCGCGCCCAGCGACGCCACCATGGCGAGCAGGCCGAAGGCCGACGGCGGCAACAGCCGCGCCAGCACGACAAGGGTCGCCACCTGTCCGAGCACGCGGATCGCCTGGGCCGCCAGAAGGATCGCGCCGCCGCGCCGGGACCGGCGCCCGATGTCCTCGATCAGGTGCTCGGTGGCGAGCGCCGCTTCAGGCGACGGCGCGCCGTTGCTCGGGCGCGATGTTGTCAAGGTACCACCGGTAGGTCGCCGCCAGGCCCTCGCGCAGGGGTGTCCGCGCGCGCCAGCCGAGCGACGCGGCAAAAGTGGTGTCGACCATCTTGCGCGGCACGCCGTCGGGCCGGCTGGCATCAAATTGCACGCCGCCCTTGTAGCCCACGACCTTGCAGATCAGATCGACAAGATCGACGATCGGCACATCGGAGCCGGGGCCGAGATTGACGATCGCCTCGTCGGAATAGTTCTGCATCAGGAACACCAAGCCGTCGGCGGCGTCGTCGACGTAGAGGAACTCGCGCCGCACCGCCCCGGTGCCCCACACCTCGATGGCCGGCGCACGGGCGCGCAGCGCGGCGTGGGCCTTGACCATCAGCGCCGGCACGACGTGGCTCTGCATGAGGTCGAAATTATCACCCGGACCGTAGAGATTGGTCGGCATGACGGAGATGAAGTCGCAGCCATATTGCCGGCGATAGGCCTGGCCAAGCTTGATGCCGGCGATCTTGGCCACCGCATACCATTGATTGGTGGGCTCGAGCGGCCCGGTGAGCAGCGCCGATTCGGGGATGGGCTGCGGCGCCAGGCGCGGATAGATGCAGGACGAGCCCAACAGCATCAGCTTCTCGACGCCGATGCGCCTGGAGGCCTCCACGACGTTGCTCTGGATCATCAGGTTGTCGTAGATGAATTCCGCCGGCCGCGTGTCGTTGGCGTAGATGCCGCCGACGCGCGCCGCGGCGAGAAACACCGCTTGCGGCTTGGCCGCGGCCATCCAACGTTCGACCTGATCGGGCCGGCGCAGGTCGACGGAGTCGCGCGGCGCCGTCAGGAGCTCGCAGCCTTCGCCCTGCAAGCGACGGATCAGGGCGCTGCCGACGAGGCCACGGTCGCCGGCGACCCAGACCCGCTTATTGCGCAGCGTATAGCTTGGGCTCATGGCCATTCTTGGCTCCCATGTTCTTCATCACCAGGCGATCGGCTTCCACCATCTCGGCCACCAGCTCCGGGAAGCTCGTGCGATGTCGCCAGCCGAGCTTGGCCAGCGCCTTGGCGGGGTCGCCGAGCAGCAGGTCCACTTCGGTCGGCCGCCGGTAGGAACCGTCGATCGCCACCATCACCCGGCCGGTGCGCCGGCAGCAGCCCTGCTCGTCGTCGCCGTCGCCCCGCCATGTGATGGGACG
>DATHNU010000965.1:0-2422 GCA_035485695.1 Reyranella sp.
AGCTTTTCGCGGTGAACGTAGTAGGTCAGCGCCTGCACGACATCCGAGCCGGCATGGACGAAGTCGCGGTGCAACCGCTCCACCACTTCGGGATGCTCGATCACCACTTCGGGCACGAACGCGCCGGCCTGCAGGTAGCCCCGGCGCTCGAGTTCGAAGACGTAGCCTTCGGCGCAAATCACCGGACCCGCCGCCAGGCGTTGCATCAACCCCCGCCTGGCAGGCGACCTGGCCTTCTCACTCATCATCCCGATCGATTCCGCAATGCCGTGCCGCCCATCGATCGATATTCGCACCGGCCGACGCGCGACGTCACGCGGAAAAGCGCGCCGTTCAAGCGCGCATGCGCAGTCCCTTGGGATCGAACAGCGGTTCGTCGAGTCGAACGGCCTTGCGGCGCTGGCCGATGATCTCGATCTCGAAGCCCGCATTGGCTGCCGCCAGCGCCGCCGGAACGTAGCCCAGCGCCACGGATTGGCCCGCCGTATGGGCGTAGCCGCCCGACGTGATCCAGCCGACCGTCTTGCCATCGTGCCACACCGGCTCGTCGCCGATCGCATCGGCGCCGTCGGCATCGACCGTGAAGGTCACCAGCCGGCGCGCGCCGCCCTTGGCGCGTTCCTCCGCCGCTGCCTCGCGACCGATGAAGTCGTTCTTCTTCAGGTCGACGAAGCGATCGAGCCCGGCCTCGGCAGGCCCGTAGATCGGGCGATATTCCCGCGCCCAGGTGCCAAAGCTCTTTTCCAGCCGCAGCGAATGGAGCGCGCGCGCGCCGAAATGGCGCAAGCCCAACGGTCGTCCCGCCTCGAGCAGCACGTCGTACAGCGCGCGCTGGAAGTCGGGACTCACCCAGATCTCGTAACCCAGATCGCCGGTGAACGAGATCCGCCCGACCATCGCCGGGATCATGCCGATATCCATGTGCCGAAACGACAGGAACGGGAACGAAGCTGTCGACAGATCGTCGCGCACCAGGGATTGCAGCAAGTCGCGCGACTGCGGCCCGGCGACGGAGAGCCCGACAGTGTCGGCAGCACAGGCCCTGACCGATGTGCCCGGCGGTGGCGGATGGCGCTCGAACCAGCGCTGGTAATGCTTCTCGGCCGCATAGGTGCCGACGATGAAGAACCGTTCCGCGGCCAATCGGGCGATGGTGAAATCGCCGATCAGCTTGCCGGCCTGGTTGAGCATGGGCGACAGCGCGATGCGCCCCGTCCTCGGCAGGCGATTGGCCATCAGCCGGGTGAGCCACTGCTCTGCGCCCGGGCCGCACACTTCGAATTTGCCGTAGTTCGATATTTCGAGCAGCCCGACGGCCGTACGCACCGCCTTGCACTCCTCGGCAACATGGGCGTGGGCGTTGGAGCGGTGGAACGTGATGTCCTCGACCGGCGGCGTGCCCTTGGGCGCGAACCACAGCGCCTGTTCGAGGCCCCAATAGTCGCCGAATACGGCATTCGCAGCCTTCAGCCGGTCGTAGATCGGCGTCGTGCGCAGCGGCCGCGCGGCGGCAAGTTCCTCGTTGGGAAAGCGGATGCGGAAGCGGCGCGAATAGTTTTCGCGCACCTTGGCGTTGGTATAGGCCATGGTGGCCCAATCGCCGAAGCGTGCCACGTCCATCGCCCAGACGTCGAAGCCGGGATCGCCATTGACCATCCAGTTGGCGAGCGCCAGGCCGACGCCGCCGCCCTGGCTGAACCCGGCCATGACGCCGCAAGCGACCCAGAAATTCCTGAGGCCGCGGATCGGGCCGATCAGCGGATTGCCGTCGGGCGCAAAGGTGAACGGCCCGTTGATCGTCTTCTTGATGCCGGCCCGCTCGATCGCCGGGAAATGCCTAAAACCGATCTCGAGGCTGGGCGCGATGCGGTCGAGATCGTTGGGCAGCAGCTCGTGCCCGAAATCCCACGGCGTCGCCCGCTCCGACCACGGTTTGCCTCGGCGCTCGTAGGTGCCCAACAACATGCCCTTGGCCTCCTGGCGCATGTAGATCTCGCCCTCGAAGTCGACGATATGCAGCATCTCCGTGGCCGACGCGGCGACCTCGGGGATCTCCTCGGAGATGATGTACTGATGCTCCATCGCGAGGATCGGCAATTCGAGGCCGACCATGCGGCCGACCTCGCGCGCCCACAGGCCGCCGGCATTGACCACGTGTTGGGCATGGATCGTGCCTTTTTCCGTGACGACGTCCCACGTGCCGTCGGGGCGCGCCTTGAGGTCGGTGACGCGCGTATGGCGATAGACCTCGGCGCCCTGCAGCTGGGCCGACTTGGCGTACGCGACGGTCACGCCCCACGGATCGACATGGCCTTCGATCGGGTCGTAGAGCGCGCCGACGAAATGCTGCTTGTCCATCAGCGGGAACAGCTTGGCCGCCTCGTCGACCGACACCATGTCGAGTTCCATGCCGAGATAGCGG
>DATHNU010000966.1:0-5552 GCA_035485695.1 Reyranella sp.
CATGGTTGAAGCCGTGCCCTGGCAAGTACGCTGCACGGCGATCGCGCTCGGCTACAACGTCACGCTGGGCGTGATCGGCGGCCTCAGCCCGCTGGTCGCCACGTGGCTGGTGGCGCGCACCGCCAACGACTACAGCCCGGCTTTCATGATCATGGCGGCCGCGGCGATTTCCTTCCTCGCCATCCTGGCCTTCAAGGAGACGTTCAGGACGCCGCTGCCGGCCGGGTAGAGCACATCCCGAATGGGGGTGCGCTCATTGCTGGGAGCGCGCAACTCCAGTTGCGCTCTTTTCTTCCGGGTCGACACCGTATGAGCGCCACTGGAGTGGCGCGCTCCCAGCAAAGATCATGATTCGGCCAAAGCGGCCGGGCTCTAGGCTGCCCCGATCTGTCTCGGCCGGCCATTGTCGTCGACGGCAACGAAGGTGAAGACGGCGTCGGTCACCTTGATGCGGTCGCCCTGGCCCTGGCGGAGGGCCCACACTTCGATCGACAGCGTGATCGAGGAACGTCCCGTGCGCAGAATATGCGTGTAGCAGCAGACGACATCGCCCACCTTCACCGGCCCGCGGAACACGATGCGATCGACGGCGACCGTAACGACCCGGCCGTTGGCGACGGTCGTCGCCGACATCTTTCCCGCCATATCCATCAGCGACATGATCCAGCCGCCGAAGATGTCGCCTTTCGGGTTGGTGTCTGTCGGCATGGCCAGAACGCGCGAGGCCAGCTCGCCGCGCGGCGCCTGCAACTCATCCATCCCATAACCGGAATCGGGCATCCATCCCTCCACGCCAAACGCTAGATAGTCGGGCGTCCTCCCGGCGGCACCATTTTGCTGCGGTGCACATTTGCAATATAGCCAAGGAATACGGCTATTCCAAGGATTATGCTGCGCTGCACCAATTCAGGCAGTATGCCTGTTCGCTACGCACCGGCGCTCGCGATCATCCCAGCTTGATGTTGCCGTCGGTGATCAGCGTGCCGAGCAGGGTGCGCTGGCCTTCCAGCCACGCCTTGAAGGCGGCCGGCGTGTCGGCGACCAGCACCGCGCCGGCGGCATCGAGCCGCTCCCTGACTTTGGAATCCTTGATCGCCTCGGCGCAGACCGCCTGCATGCGGGCGATCAATTCGAGCGGCGTGCCGTTGGCGGCGAACAGGCCGTTCCAGTCGATCATGTTGTAACCCGGATAGCCCGATTCGGCGATGGTCGGTACGTCGGGAAAGATCGGCACGCGCTTGAGGCTGGTGACGGCCAGCACGCGGGCTTGGCCGGCGGCGAGCGGCGGCCGGATCGACGAGGTGGTGATGATCACCGAATCGATGGCGCCGGCGCCGATGTCGCGCGCGGCGTCGGCACCGCCGCGGTAGCCGACATGGATCAGCTTGATTCCGGCGCGGCGCTGCAGATCCTCGCCCGCCATATGGCCCATGCCGGCGGCCGGCGGCGTGCCGTAGCTGATCGTCGCCGGCTTCTCCCGGGCGGCGGCGATGTATTCCTGGATCGTCCTGGCGGGAAAATCCTGTTTCACCGCCACGACCTGCGGGAAGTCCGAGAGCTTGGTCACCGGCATCCAGGTCGCGGCGTAGTCGAACGGCAGGTCCTTGATCAAGAACGGATTGGTCACCTGGTTGGCGGCGTCGATCAGGAAGGTCTGGCCGTCGCGCGGCGCCTGCAGCACCGCGCCGGCCGCCACCAGCGAATTGCCGCCGGTGCGATTGTCGATGATGACCTGCTGGCCCAGGATCTCCGATATCCGCGCGCCGACATTACGCGCCACCGTATCGGCGGCTCCCCCCGCGGCGAAGGCCACCACCCAGCGGATCGGACCCTTGGGCCATTCGGGCTGCGCGAAGCCCGACGGGGCGAGGAAAGGTGTCGCTAGGCCGCCGGCGATGAGGCTGCGGCGGGAAAGCCCGCCCACTACGCCTGTTCCAGCAGCTCAGGCACGACCCAGAGTGCGGGCTCGCCGCGCGCCACCCGCTGGACGTTGTCGAAACCGTTGCGCAGGCGGGTGATGTTGCTCTCGAAGGTCGGGCCGGCGAGATGCGCCGTCAGGATCACGTTGTCGAGCTTCAGCAGCGGATTGTCGGGCGGCGTCGGCTCCTCGTCGAAGACGTCGAGGCCGGCGCCGAACAGCTTGCCGGCGCTGAGCGCGGCGGTCATCGCCTTCTCGTCGATCACCGGGCCGCGCGAGGTGTTGACGATGATGGCCGACGGCTTCATCGCGGCAAGCTCGGCGGCGCCGATCATGTGCTGCGTCGAGGCGTTGAGCGGCACGTGCAGCGAGACGATGTCGGAGGTCCGCAGGATCTCGGGCAGCAGGCGGAAGCGCACGCCGAGCGCGTCCTCCTGCTCTTCCTTGAGCCGGGCGATGTCGTAATAGTGCACGATCATGCCGAAAGCCTGCGCCAGCCGCGCCACCTTCTTGCCGATCGTGCCCAGGCCGACGATACCCAGCACCTTGTCGCGCACCTGATGGACGGTCGGCGGTGCATTGCCGTGCCAGCGCCCCGCCGTGACGTTGCTGTGCTGGGTGATCAGCCGGCGCGACACCGCCAGCATCAGCAGCAAGGCATGCTCGGAGACGGCGACCGAGTTGGCGCCACCGTTGTTGCACAAGGGCACACCGCTCTTGCGCGCCGCCTCGAGGTCGGCGCGATCGTAGCCGGCGCTCAGCATCTGGATCAGTCTTAGCCTGGGCGCGTCCTTGAAGAGCTGCGGATTGACGTATTGCTGCACGAAGCCCACGAAATAGTCGGTGCCGGGGATCGCTGCCTTCATCTCCGGCGAGTTGTGCAGGGCCTTGACGATCTCGAAGCCCTTGGGCGCGAGGTCGTCGACCATCGCTATGCAATCCTTCGGCCCCACCACCAGAACACGTTCGACCATCACAATGCCTCCGCAGCTAGACGATGACCCTTCAACAGACCGGGCAGGCGCCCGGGTTCGGTGCGGCCCCAGCCGCATTCGGCCGACAAGCCGAAATCGCCGGCATGCCGCCTTGCAACATCGATGCGCTTCCTGTCGCCGGCCGCGTCGTCGTGATGCAGCAGGCCGAGATAGAGTTTCGTCCCGTCCGGCCGCTTGAACTTCTTGATCGGCGCGTAGTAGGCGTCGTCGGTGCGGTCCCTGGGCACGGGAATGTGCAGGAAATCGATACGCCGCCGGGTGGCGGCGGCGATGCCGTTCATCATTTCGACCAAAATGGCGGAATCCCTGGGCTGAACCAGATGCTCGTCGCGCGGCGAGCCGTAGCAGAGGTGATAGCCCATTTCCACGCCTTCCGGCACGGCATCGGCCAGCCGTCCCAGCATGTCGAAGATCTGCTTCTTGTAGTGGGCCGGGCGGTCCCTGAAGTAGTTCTCGAAGGCCAGTACTTCCTGGCAGACATCCCACTGGATCGACAGGTCCGCCGGGATGGCCTTGACGATGTTGGCCAGCGCCGTCTTCAGAGCGCGTTCATAAACACCGAAATAGGTCTCGCGCGCCGGACCGCTGACATAAAGGTAACCGCTGGCCTGCGGCGTCGGCAGGCAGACCTGGAAGCGGACGTGCCGGGGGATCGCACCGGATGAGCGCAGCCGCTTGAAGACTTCCCAGGAAGCCAGAGCGGCCTTGTCGTAGCCGGTCTCGAACACCACCGTCGCCGGATCGATGCCGGGTTTGAAGCGGAGCTGCTCGATCTCGCGCACGACCTTGCCGTCCCATTGGACGAACCTGTAGGGCGGCACCGTCGGATCGATCTCCATTGCAGGATGCGCCTGCAGCATCTGGCGCTGGAAGTAGACCCAGCGCGAGCGCTCGCCGGTCTCGCCGTCGGGCATGCAGCGCAGGAAGGGCCCAAGCTCGGCGGCCAGGCGGCGGAACACCTGCTCGCTGTCGGCGAGCGGGATGCTGCCGATCAGGTGCAGGCGATCACTTGCCTCCATCGGGCGCCTCCACTAGTGCACCTTCTCGAGCTTCTGCAGCGAGCGCAGATACTTCGGCACCGGCACGCCGGGGTGCGTCCCGGACCAGTTGGTGTAGCTCACCTCGCCGACATAGATGTCGCCCTTGCTATCGACGGCGAGGCCGTGCGGCGACAGGAAGCGCCCGGGCTCCTGCCCGGGGCCGTGCTCGCCGCCCAGCCGCGCGATCACCGCGCCCTTCTTGTCGACGATCGTGAGGCGCGGGCCGATGTTGGTGTGCTTGCTGTTGACCGGCATGCCCGGCCCCAGCTCGCCGATGATGAACTGAGGATTTTTACCGCCGCCGGCGCAGCAATAGAGTGCGCAAGGGCGATGCATGTTGTTCCACTGCATCTCGTACTTGCCGGCGCCGTCGAACACCTGCACGCGGTGGTTCTCGCGGTCGGCGACATAGACCCAGCCATCCTCGTCGGTGGCGATGTTGTGCACGATGTTGAATTGGCCGGGATCGGTGCCGGTGGTGCCCCAGCACATCAGGTGCTTGCCGTCCGGCGAATATTTGTGGACGCAGGAGTTGCCGTAGCCGTCGGAGACGTAGATCTCGCCCTTGGGCGACAGGGCCGTATGGGTGCAGCGGTTGAACGGTTGGCCGCTCAGGAAAGGCGCCGGCCTGTTGGGCACGCCGATGGTCAGCAGCACCTTGCCCTCGGTGGTGATCTTGCGGACCGTATGGTCGCCGTCGTCGGTGCAGTAGAGCGTGTCGTCGCTGTCGATATGGATGCCGTGCGCCCGGCCGAACAGGCCTTCGCCCCACGAGCGCAGGAAGTTACCGTCGCGGTCGAACACCATCATCGGATGCTGGCCGCGGTTGAAGACATAGACATGGTCCTTGCTGTCGACCGCGACCGCCGCCACGTCGCGGAACTCCCAACCGTCGGGCAGCTTCGCCCAGTTCTCGATCACGCGATAACGATGCTCGCCGCTGCCCAGGATCACTGACATTGCTCACTCCATTTCTGTCGTCCTGAGCGTAAGCGAAGGACCTAATCGCCGCTTACCACCGGCATGAGATCCTTCGCTTCGCTCAGGATGACAATGACATTGCTTCCGAAATCTTCTCCGCCGTCTTCTGCAGATAAACCTAATGATATCAGCATATTAGATGCAGATGCGTTCCCTCTACCCATCATCCTACCCATCATCGTGGGCTTGCTTACGCCTACTGTAC
This sequence comes from Reyranella sp., assembly GCA_035485695.1. Lineage (GTDB taxonomy): Bacteria > Pseudomonadota > Alphaproteobacteria > Reyranellales > Reyranellaceae > Reyranella. The sequence continues at coordinate 5,140 of DATHNU010000966.1, forward strand.
CAGCTTCCAAGCTCCCCCGAAGTTAAGCCTTCCGCACGCTGAAAACGGAGCAGGGGGAGGGACTGGCCGCTGCTACTGCTACAGTCGCTACTCTTGCTACACTTCGGGGCGGCTACGGCCGCCTCTGGGGGCTGGATGGCTGCGCCGAAATTGGATGCCGAGACTTTCGAGCGGTGGGTCGCCGCCCCGATGGTGTTCGAGCAGCTGGGCGATTTTGGGAGCCGGATTTCTGGCGTTAACGCCCTAATAGATCGGCTCCAGGCCGGTCTCTGCCATGCCGCCGCCGAGCAATTCGCGGTCAACATGCGGCCACTGGAAGGTGGGCCGTTCTTAATACCCAAGGGGCACTGGCCGACCAAGGGTATGTACGACAACGAGATGTGGCAGACAGCTCAGCTCTCATTCTCGCTAAG
>DATHNU010000967.1:0-5661 GCA_035485695.1 Reyranella sp.
TGCCGCAGCCGTTCGCGCCGCCGGTCTGCCGCTCACGGTGAACATGGTCGTCCATCGGCAGAACCTGGGCGGCGTGCCCGAGATGATCGAGATGGCGCTGGCGCTGGGGGCCCGCCGGCTCGAGATCGCCCATGTGCAGTATTACGCCTGGGCGCTCGCCAACCGCACAGCGCTCCTGCCGAACCGTCAGCAGCTCGACGACGCGACGCGCGTCGTCGAGGCGGCGCGCGCCAGGCTCAAGGGCGTCCTGGCGATCGACTATGTCGTGCCGGATTATCACGGGGTGCGGCCGAAATCCTGCATGAATGGCTGGGGGCGCCAGTTCCTGAACGTCACCCCCTCTGGCAAGGCCGTGCCCTGCCATGCCGCCGAGAGTCTGCCGGGTCTCGACTTTCCGTCGGTCCGTGACGGCACTCTCGCCGACATCTGGTATCGCTCGGAGGCCTTCAATCGATATCGCGGCACCGATTGGATGGCCGAGCCATGCCGCAGCTGTGACCGGCGCGAGATCGACTGGGGCGGCTGCCGCTGCCAGGCCTTTCTGCTGGCCGGCGATGCCGGCCGCGCCGATCCGGTGTGCGCGCTGTCGCCCGATCACGGCGTGGTCGAGGACGCGCTGCGACAGGCGGAGAGTGCGCCGCCGGCGTTCGTCTATCGCCACTTCAGCTGACGATGGCTTGATGGCGGCGCGCAGAGCGCGCCGATAGACAGGATTGTCTGCCGTCGGTAGGACAGGGGCATCCGATGCGCGGCGGGGGCGGCGATGATCGACACCGAGAGCGGCAGGGCGCAGGCGCTTCGATTTGCGATCGATCTCATCGTCCGGGTCACGCTGCTGGCCGGTATCGTCTACGGCAGCGTTCTGCTCCTCAGCCCCATTGCCGGGATGCTGCTGTGGTCGGCGATACTGGCGGTCGCGGCCCATCCCCTGTTCGTGCTGCTGCGCCGGCGCCTGCATCTGTACAACGCCCTGGCGGCCTCCGTGCTGTCGCTCCTGATGCTGGTGCTGCTGTTCGTCCCCGTCGCGTTCCTGGGCGGCTCGATCGTGGACACGCTCGACCAGTATGCCCGGCACCTGCTCGCGGGTGGGGCGCTGCTGCCGCCGCCGCCGGAGGCCTTGCGCGACTTGCCCCTGGTGGGCGAGCGCTTTTACGATTTCTGGCTCGACGCGTCGAAGAACATCCATGCCCTGCTGTCTGCCCATGTCGGGCAGATCGCGTCCGTCGGACGGTGGATGGCCGGCATCGCCGCCGGCGTGGCGCTGGAATTGCTGCAGTTTGCCGCCGCGATCGTCGTTGCCGGCGTCGCGCTGGCCTATGCCGAACGCCTGGCGACGACCGCCCGCCGGATCGCCGAACGGATCGCCGGGCCGCGCGGAGGGCATTTCCTCGAGATCGCCGTGGCGACCATCCGCAACGTGGCGAACGGCGTGATCGGCATCGCCCTGCTGCAGTCGGCCCTGCTGGGCCTCGGCATGGTGGTGGCGGGTATTCCCTTCGCCGGCGCCATCACCTTCGTCGCCCTGGTCCTGGCGATCGTGCAGATCGGGCCGAACCCGCTGATGATTCCGGTCATCATCTGGGCGTGGAGTACGCTGCCGGTGCACGTCGCCGCGATCTACACGGCGTACACCGTGCCGTTGCTGCTGCTCGATAACGTGCTGCGGCCGATGGTGATGGCGCGCGGCTTGCAGACGCCCATGGTCGTCGTCGTGGCCGGCGTGATTTGCGGCACCCTGACCGGCGGACTGATCGGCCTGTTCGTCGGCCCGATCGTCCTGGCGGTGTTTTACGATCTCGTGCGGGCCTGGCTCGAGGCGGGACAGCCCGCGGTCGAAGTGCGCAGCGTGGAGTGAGCGATGTGGTTTGTCTTCGAAGCCGAGTATGTGATCGAGAACGGACGGGCCAACTGGAACAGGCCGGTGCCCGAGACCATGGCCTGGCACGGCCCCTATGAGACCGGCGCCGAAGCCGACGCTGTCGCGCGCGCCCGCATGTGGGCGAAGATCGATATCTACGCGCACAAGGCGCGCACGGTCGACTTGACGGTCCCGAGCTGACGACGCTCGACGGACTGCGGGTCACCGAGGAGACCATCGTCGGGTAAGGCCCGAGAGACAGGCTCAGATCCACCGAGCGCGCGACGGTTCGATCGGTGTCAGTGATAGCTGACGACCTCGTATTCGATTCCGTCGGGATCGAGGAAATAGAACCGGCGGCCGGGCTCATAGTCGTCGTGGGAGAACGGCCTGAGGCCGGCGGCGACGACCCGGGCCTCGGTGGCATCGAGATCGTCGACTTCGACGCCGATGTGGTTGAGGGGCCGTCCCTTGGCGAAGTCGTCCGCGCTGTAGGTGACGTTGCCTCCGGTGTAGAGCGCGATGTAGTGATCGTCCGATCCGACATGGATCGTATGACCGCCGTTTCGCGCCGCGCCGCGCCACCGGACATGCCAGCCGAACAGTGCCGCCATCAGCTGGGCGGCGCGCTCGGGGTCAGTGACGGTAATGTTCACGTGCTCGATTCGTGGCTTGGACATGACAATCGCCCTCCGGGAAAGCGTTGTTTCGCTCATTGCCGACCGTACAATCTAAAGTTAACTTGAGGTCAAGCATTTGTCGGAGGCGAAGTGACGCCCGCATCGCTGCTGTCGATCGGCGAACTCTCCCGGCGGACGGGGGCGTCCGTTTCAGCGATTCGTTTCTACGAGACGCGGGGTCTCGTGAAGGCGATCCGCACGACGGGCAACCAGCGACGCTTCATGCGCGCGGACATCCGGCGTCTTTCCTTTGCGCTGATCGCGCAGCGACTCGGCTTGACCCTCACCGAAATCGAAGCGGAGCTGGCGACGTTGCCGCAAGGCCGAGCGCCGACGCGGCAGGATTGGCAGGCGATCAGTGGGCGCATCCGGGGCGCGCTCCAGGCCAGGATCGAGATGCTGCACAAGACTCGCGATCTGCTGGACAGCTGCATCGGCTGCGGATGTTTGTCGCTCGACCGATGCGCCCTCTACAACCCCAATGATCGGGCGGCGCGCGCCGGCGCGGGGCCGCGTTTTTTGTTGGGCGATCGGGCGCAGGACTTCGACGACGCCGGGCCCCAGCAGGTCCGCGGTTCTAGCGCGCCAGTTTCTGAAGGTAAGCCTCCGCCCCCGCCTGGTCCGACGCGGCGCCGGCAAAGCCGACATAGCCGTCGGGGCGGACAAGCCTGAGGTCCTTGCCGTCGGCAGAAGCGGGTGCTGCCTGCACCAGCTTGGGAAATTTTGCCGCCAGCGCGGAGACGGCATTGGCCGGGCCGATGGCGGTGAAACGCGCCTTGCCCGGATCGGCGGGCAGCTTCTCCGGCCAGCGCTCGCCGGCCTTGCGCGCGCTAAGGTGATGCGCGCCGGCAACCGTCAAAGGGCTCTTGGGATAGCCGATATCGAGTTCGGCCAGCAGGTTGGCGACGCGGTGCCCGAGTTGCGGGAAGCCCAGTGCGAATTTCACCACGGTGTTGCGCAGGCCCTGGATGATCGGGTTGCGGACGATGGCGGCGTCCGTCAGGCGGCTGGCGTTGCGCAGCACCATGTCACCGACCGCGCTGCGCTCCACGGAGTAGCTGTCGAGCAGCGCGGGCTTGCAGACGCCGCCGATGACAAGGCTCAGCTTCCAGGCGAGGTTGAAGGCGTCCTGCATGCCGGTGTTCATGCCCTGGCCGCCGGCCGGGCTGTGGATGTGGGCGGCGTCGCCCGCCAGGAAGGCGCGGCCGCGGCCATATTGCGAGACCTTGCGCTCGTTGATGCGGAAGGCCGCCAACCAATAGGCGACCTTGATGACGATGCCGTCTGTGCCGCGCAGCGTGATGAGGGCCTGGACCTCCTCCAGGGTTGGATCGGGACAATGGGCGTCGCCCTGGGCCGGTCCGAGGTCGGCGATGACCCGCCAGCGTCCCTCGGTGATGGGGAAGAAGGCCAGGATGCCGTCCTTGTGCCAGAAGATGTGCAACCGGTCCTGGGGTTCGAGCCCGCTGATGTGGCCGTCCGCCAGATACCAGTCGCTGGGCTGGGTCGTGCCGTCGAAGGTGAAGCCCAGACCGTGCCGCACGGTCGAATGGGCACCGTCGCAGCCGATCAGCCAGTCCGCCGTCAGTGTCTCGCTCTCGCCGCTCGCCTTGCGCAGTACCGCCTGAACCTGGTCGCCCTGGTCGGTGAAGCTCTCCAGCCCCACGGTGCGCTCGACCTTCACGCCTCGTTTTGCGAGCTGCTCCTCGAGGACACGCTCGGTGTCGCTCTGCGGGATCATCAGCGCGTAGGGGTAGATGCTCTCGATATCGTCGAGGCTGATGCGCGCGATCACGTCCTTGCCGTTGGACATCTGCGCGCCGTGCGCCTGCATGCCGGCCGCCAGGAACGGCTCGACGTAGCCGGCATGGTCGAACAGCTCCAGGGTGCGGCTCCACAGCACCAAGGCTTTCGACTTGTCGGTTCTTTCGGCTGATTTGTCGACGATGCGGACCGAAATGCCATGGCGCACAAGCTCATTTGCCATCGTCAGGCCGACAGGGCCTGCGCCCGAGATGAGGACGTCTACCTTCGCCATCGATGCTCTCCCACCATTCGCTTCAGGAAAATCTACCCGGCGTCCCGAGCGAAGCAAAGGACCTCATCGCCGCTTGCCACGGGCATGAGATCCTTCGTTTCGCTCAGGATGACAGAGACGTTAAAGCGCCTTCACTGCCTTCAACACCTCGTCGACATGGCCGGGCACCTTCACCTTGTGCCAGACCTTGGCCACGGTGCCGGTCTTGTCGATCAGGAAGGTGGCGCGCTCGATGCCCATGTACTTGCGGCCGTAGAGGCTCTTCTCCACCCAGGTGCCGTACTTCGCGCAGATCTTGCCATCCTCGTCCGGCACCAGCGGGAAGGTGAGGCTGTATTTCTTCTTGAACTTGTCGTGCTTCTCGACGCTGTCCTTGGAGACGCCGATCACGGCAGCCTTCACCTTGGAGAAGTCGGGCAGCGAGTCGCGGAAGCCGCAGGCCTCGGCGGTGCAGCCCGACGTGTCGTCCTTGGGATAAAAGTAGAGCACGACCGGTTTGCCGCGCAGGTCCGACAGTTTCAGCTTCTTGCCGCCGTCGGTGGCGGCGCTGAAGTCCGGTGCTTTCTTTCCTTCTTCGACGCTCATGAATCGCTCCCTCTGCCCTCGCTGCGGGGTTTCCAGCCGGCGGCGCGCGCCGGCTCCTCGACGATGCGCCGGTATATAGCACGCACCGCTTGCGTCTCCGTTTCGATGCGCGCCCGCAATTCGGAGAGGTCGCGCGCCCCCTCGGTGGCCGCGATCAGGCGCTGCTGACCCTCCGGCGCCTTGGCCGCGTCGAACGACGCCTCGTCGCCGTTCAGGGTGAGCCGCAGCAGGCTCTGCACGTCCGAGAGCAGCGTACGGGCGCCGCGCAGCCGCTCGGCGTCGCCTTGCGCCAGAAGGCCGGCCGCGGCCGTGCGGCGCAGCATCTCGGCGGGATGCGGGTCGAGCAGGTCGGGCCGCCCGGCGGCATGGCGCAACGCCAGGTACTGGGCCACGAAGTCGATATCGAACAGCCCGCCGGGCAGATGCTTGAAGTCCCACGGGCTCTTGGCCGGCATGTGGCGGGCGATGCGGTCGCGCATGTCGGCCACGTCGCGCACCAG
>DATHNU010000968.1:0-3712 GCA_035485695.1 Reyranella sp.
CGGAGATCTGCAGGTCGGTTGGCGCGTCGGCGGGCGCCGGAACGAGGGTCATGGCCGGCAGGATGGCGTGGCCTTCCAGCACCGACGGGAATTTCGTCTGCGCCGCTGCCGCCATCGCGAGGCTGAAGGCGGCTGTCGCCGCGACCGTGAAGAGCAGTTGGGCTCGCATTGGATGATCTCCGCTGTTCGACAGTGAGGAGTTACTGCAGCCACGCTACGGTTTGGCGACACACCTTGTGGACCACGGGCAGGACCATATCGCCAACATCGCATCATTCGACCGGTCGACGGTCCGGAGCTATCATCCCGCCATCATGATTTACCGCCGGCATGTGCCATGCCCAGCTTTGTCGGAATTCATCGAGCTGCTGTGGCTCTTTGAAAACGCGGCGCCGTCGCACGTGAGCGAACGCGTGTTGCCGACGGGCACGGTGGAGCTGGTGATCAATCTTCGCGAGGGGACGGGCAGCTTCGACTCGGTCGCTGCCGGACCGCATTCGCGTTTCTTCGTCCTGGACACGAGCCGGCCGTCTTCCCTTATCGGCATCCACTTCAAGCCGGGCGGGGCCTTTCCCTTCCTGGCGCTGCCCGTGGACGAACTGCGCAATCGGCACGTCTCGCTCGAGGCGCTGTGGGGCGGGCGCGCCACCGAGTTGCGGGAGCGTCTGCTCGCGACAGAGGGAGCAGAGGCGAGGCTCCTGCTGCTGGAGCGGGCGCTGCTGTCCCTGCTACAACGGCCGCATTCCCGTCACGCCGCCGTCAGCCATGCGCTGGCCGCGTTTCGCCGGGGCCCGCGCCGTATCGCCGACGTGGTCGATGAGACCGGCCTCAGTCCGCGCCGCTTCATCCGGCTGTTCAGCGACGAAGTCGGTCTGACGCCAAAATCCTTCTGCCGCATCCGTCGCTTCCAGCGCACCGTGGCACTGCTTCATCGCGCGCAAGCCGTCGACTGGGCCGAAACGGCGCTCGCCTGCGGCTACAGCGATCAATCGCACTTGATTCACGACTTTCAGGACTTTGCCGGCTTGAGCCCCGCCAGGTATCTCTCGCGCCGGACGCAGCACATGAACCACGTGCCGCAGTGAAGGCTGGTTCAGGCGGACGGCGAGCCCGGTAAAAAACCTACAATACGCGTCGTCTCATCGGCGCCAGGATGGGCGATGCAAAGGAGGCTCGCATGACCAAACCCATTCCCGATGGCTACCACGCGATAACGCCCTACCTGATCGTCGCCGACGGCGCCAAGGCGCTCGAATTCTACCGGCGGGCTTTCGGTGCGATCGAGCGCGAGCGGATGCAGGATCCGAGCGGCAAGATCCGCCACGCCGAGATCAGCATTGGCGATTCGCGCGTGATGCTGGCGGACGAGCATCCGGAGATCGGCGCCCTCGGGCCCGCGACCATCGGCGGTTCGCCGGTCAGCATCCATCTCTATGTCGAGGATGTCGATGCCGTCGTCGGCCAGGCGGTCGCCGCGGGCGCCAAGCTCACCCGCCCCGTGGCCGACCAGTTCTATGGCGATCGAGCGGGCGGCATCACCGACCCGTTCGGCCATCACTGGCACATCGCCACGCACAAGGAGGATTTGACCAGCGCCGAAATCCACCGGCGTGCCGCCGCGCAAGGCCATTGAGCAACGGGCCAGACGCACTCGCTCTACCCGTCTATCACCGCCATCGCGTCCATCTCGAATAGCCAGCCCGGCTGCGCCAGGCGACTGACATAGATCAAGGTGCTGACCGGCGGTGCGGCAGTGTTGACGTAGCGGTCGCGCACGTCGCGGAAGGCCCTTATCTGCTCGGGCGTGACCGACGCCACCACGTAGTTGTTGATCTTCACCAGGTCCTTCATGGCGCCGCCGGCAGCACGAACGGCGGCGTTGACATTCTTGAAGACCTGCTCGACCTGGGCGGCGAAGTCGCCCGCGCCGACCAGCTTGTCGTCCGTGTCGTGTGGCACCTGACCGGCGATCAGCACGATCTTTCCCTTGGTCACTTCGGCGATTTGCGAATAGCCGACACGATGTGGCATGGTCTTGGGATCGGAAAACTTGACTGTCATGGATGGCTCCTCAGCAGGGACGAAGCGGAAACTGGATCTCGGTGAGGTCGAAACGCCAACGCCTTGACCGAAACGCGGCCGCGGCGGCTGAAAGCGCCGATCCTGAGCTTCATGGCCCGGACCGTAGCGTCTCCCCTTAGGGGAGAGTCAAGTTGCCACCACACATCGCTTCAAGCTCCTCTCCCCCCTTGGGGGAGAGGTTGGGTGAGGGGGTGATGCAGGAGAAAGCCTTCGACCGCCTCACCTATCCTCTCCCCCAAAGGGGGAGAGGAACATGAGTGTCGGTCACACATTGAACCTGAAATGGAAGACGTCGCCATCCTTGACGGCGTAGTCCTTGCCCTCGAGCCGGAGCTTGCCGGCGTCGCGCGCGCCTGACTCGCCGTTCAGGGTGACATAGTCGTCGTAGGCGATGGTTTCGGCGCGGATAAAGCCCTTTTCGAAGTCGGTGTGGATGACTCCCGCCGCCTCCGGCGCCGTCGCCTCGCGGCGCACTGTCCAGGCGCGCGCCTCCTTGGGGCCGACCGTGAAGAAGGTCACGAGATCGAGGAGCTGATAGCCCGCCCGCACGACTCGCGCGAGCCCGGTTTCCTTGAGGCCGAGCGAGGCCAGGTACTCGTCCTGATCCTCGGGCGGAAGCTGCGCCACTTCTGCCTCGATGGCGGCCGAGATGACCACGGCCGGCATGCCGCGCATCTTGGCGTAGGCCGCCGCCTTGGCGCTGTGGGCGTTGCCGGTCGCGGCCGAGGCCTCGTCGACATTCAGCACGTACATCATGGGCTTGGCGGTGATCAGCTGCAGCAGGCGGAACACCGGCCGCTCCTCCGCCGTGATCGCGGCCTCGCGGGCGGGCTTGCCCTCGCGCAGCGCGTCCAGCGCCTTCTTCACCACCGGCGCCTCGGCCGCCGCTTCCTTGTCGCCGCCCTTGGCCCGCTTCTCGAGATTGGGCAGGCGCTTTTCGAGGCTGTCGAGGTCGGCCAGCATCAGCTCGGTCTCGACGATCTCGGCGTCGCGCACCGGATCGACGCTGCCCGAGACGTGCGTCACGTCGGAATCCTCGAAGCAGCGCAGCACGTGGGCAATGGCGTCGACTTCGCGGATGTTGGCGAGGAACTGGTTGCCCAGTCCTTCGCCCTTCGACGCGCCTTTGACCAGGCCGGCGATGTCGACGAACTCGAGCTGGGTATTGATGATCTTGGCCGAGCTCGCGATCGCCGCCAGTCTGTCGAGCCGCGGATCGGGTACGGCGACGCGGCCGACATTGGGCTCGATGGTGCAGAACGGATAGTTGGCCGCCTGCGCCGCCTGCGTGGCGGTGAGCGCATTGAACAGGGTCGACTTGCCGACATTGGGCAGGCCGACGATTCCACAATTGAAACCCATCTTCTACGCTTTCGACTCGTCAACCGGAAGCTTCGGAGGCGGCGCGAGATGCGCCACCCGGCTCATGTAGCGTTCGTCGGCCTTGCCGGTACCCTCGGCCAGCAGCGCCGACTCCTCGGCCAGCGCCCCCAGCGCCTTGGGCAGCCAGCCGTCCTTGGGGTCGCGCTCGTCGGACTCGAAGTCGCGCAGCACCCAGTGCAGTACCAGGTCCTTGTGACCGGGATGGCCGATGCCGATGCGCACGCGGCGATAGCCGTTGCCGACATGC
>DATHNU010000969.1:0-2841 GCA_035485695.1 Reyranella sp.
CTGGTCAACACGGCGTCGCGCTGCGGCTTCACCGGCCAGTATCGCGGCCTGGAAGCCTTGTGGCGCCGCTACAAGGATCGTGGCCTCGTGGAGCTGGGCGTTCCCTCGAACGACTTCGGCAGCCAGGAGCCTGGCAGCAACGACGAGATCAGGCGCTTCTGCGACGCGACCTTCGACGTCACCTTTCCGCTGGCCGCCAGGCAGGTCGTTTCCGGCTCCGTCGCGCATCCGCTCTACCGCTGGGCCGCGGCCCGGACGGGGTCCCTCGGCACGCCGAACTGGAATTTCCACAAGATCCTGATCGGCCGCGACGGTCGCGTCATCGACTGGTTCTCGGCCCTCAGCGGCACTGGCCGGAAGCTCGACCGCGCCATCGAGGCGGCCCTCGCCACGGCCCGATAGACGCGCCGTCTGGCCGTCTGGGATAAAGTCCGTCTAAAGGAGAGCGCCCCCAATGAACCGACTCCAACCCAACTGGCGATCGCTGCTGTTCGTGCCGGTGACCTCCGAACGCTTCCTGTCGAAGGCCCACACGCGCGGCGCCGACGCCATCATCCTCGACCTCGAGGACTCCATCCTGCCCGCGCACAAGGCGGCCGCGCGCGCCGCCCTGGCGGCCGCCGTGCCGCGCGTCGCACAGGGCGGGGCCGACGTGGTGGTGCGCATCAACCGGCCGCTCGACCTCGCCGTGGCGGACATTGCTGCGTCCGTCATGCCCGGCGTCGCGGCCCTCATGCTGCCGAAAGTCATGGGGCCTGAACATGTCCGCCTGCTGGCGGAACTGGTGACGGACCGCGAGGCGGCACTCGGGTTACCGATCGGCCACACGCGCTTTCTCGCCCTGATCGAGTCTCCCGCAGCGCTGCCGCACCTGTTCGCCATCGCGGCCGAGCCGCGCATGGCCGGCATGTCGGTGGGCGGCGAGGACATGGCGACCGAACTCGGCGCCACCCCCTCGGCCGACAGCATGTATGTCTACGCCATGCAGGGCCTGGCCGCGGCGCGCACCGCGGGCATCCTGCCCATGGGATCGATGGGGCAGCTCGCGAACATCGACGACCTCGATTCCTATCGGGCCGGGCTGAAGCGCGGCAAGGCGCTGGGCTTCACCACGGCTTCCTGCATCCACCCGGCGCACGTGCCCATCATCAATGAAGAGTACGGCGCCTCGGCCGCCGAACTGGACCGCGCGCGCCGCCTGCTGGCCGCCTTCGACGCCGCCGCGGCCGACGGGGCAGGGGCGGTGGCCTTCGAAGGCAGCATGATCGACCTGCCCGTCGTCATCCGGGCGCGGCGTTTGCTGGAGCGCGCCGCGTCCTGGGCATGATCGGCAGCGACCGCGTCAGGCGGTTCCGGCGGGCCGCTTGCGCATCAGCGCGGCGCGCTCGCAGGTCGCGACCACCTCGCCGTTCTGGTTGGTCATCTCATGGAAGAAGGTGACGATGCCCTCGTTGGGCCGCGACTTGCTCTCGCGCTTGGACAGCACTGTGGTGCGCGTCTTGACGGAATCGCCCTGGAACAGCGGCTTGGGAAAGTTGACTTCCTTCATGCCGAGATTGGCGAGCGTCGTGTTGAAGGTCGTGTCGTTGACCGACATGCCGATCATCAGCCCGAGCGTGAACAGGCTGTTGACCAGCGGCTTGCCCCATTCGGATTTCGCCGCATAGTGCGCGTCGATGTGCAGCGGCTGCACATTCATGGTCAGCAGCGAGAACCACACATTGTCGGTCTCGGTAATGGTGCGGGACCATTCATGATTGAACACCATCCCGTCCTTGAATTCCTCGAACCACAATCCGGCCATCAGCGTTCCTCCTCGATGCCGGCCATCGCGGCCAGGCCGGCAGTGCCGGCCGGGAAATCACGCCATCCTGAAAGCATATGGCTCTCCCTCCGAATCACGAAGATCGTGTCCGGCGACGTTCTGTTGCGGCGGGCCGCCCGCGTTGCCGGAACGATATTCTCGGGCAGCCGGGGCGTGGTCACAAGCCGGTTCGGCCGCAGGGCTGGCGATCGCATGGCTGGCACAACCGGGCTTCGTTAACGGTCGCAGGAGCGAAGACCAGGGGCGCGTACTCATTAATCGCGACCCCTCGGCAATCGCTGATGGATGTCCCGTTGCCCACAAGCGTCGGAAACGCAGACAGCGCGCGAGGTTCTTGCGAAGGCTGCCGGCGGCCTTCCTACTGGCGCTTTCCCTTGATGTAGACGCTGACGATCGTGTCGTCCTCCGGATAGCTCTCGGGCGGCAGTGCCTGGATCTGCGCCTGGATGCATTTCCATTGGCGCTCCTGGAACAAGTAGGTGTCCGTGTAGGTCGACATGCTGGTCGTGTCCTTGCCGTCCTGGCGTATCGTGCGCTTGTTGGTCGAGCGAACGAGCGCGACGTTGTCGATGATCGTGATGACCTCGTCGCGAACATCCCAGTAGACGACGACCTCCGGGTCGAACTGCGTTGCCCATTGCTTGAGATAGTCGGCCCGGTTCTGGCGCGTCCCCTTGGGCCCGATGCAAATGAAGTCCGGATGCATCATGGCGTCGTGCGACTCGACGTCGTTGGTGACGTAGTTGTGGATGAAGCGAGCGTTCAGCGCCCTGAGCTCAGCCACAAGGTCGTCGTGAGCGGGACGTGGCGCTGCGGTTTGCATGGTCTTTCCTTTTCTCGTTCTAGACGCCTGCGGTGGCCAGCCGACGCGCCACCTCGGCGGTCTTGCTGTCAGCCGGATAGAAGCACTCGATCTTCAGTTGCTGCAGCGCGACGTCGAGCGGCATGGCGAACATCGTGAGCGTCGAGAAGAGGGCGAGATCCAGGTCGCCTTTGCGGAGGTGCATGGGCAGCAC
>DATHNU010000970.1:0-4237 GCA_035485695.1 Reyranella sp.
CATGGAAACCTTCGACTATGTCATTGTCGGCGCCGGATCGGCCGGCAGCGTGCTCGCCAGCCGCCTGAGCGAAGACCCCAACGTCACCGTCTGCGTGCTCGAAGCGGGCCCATGGGACTGGCATCCGTTCATCCACATCCCCGCCGGCTTCATGTACACGCTGGTCAATCCGCGGGTGAACTGGCTGTACACCTCGGAGGCCAGCGAATGGACGGGCGGCCGGCGCATCGCCGCGCCGCGCGGCAAGACCCTGGGCGGCTCGAGCTCGATCAACGGCCACATCTACAACCGCGGCCAGCGCATGGATTTCGACGGCTGGGCGCAACGCGGCAACCACGGCTGGGGCTATGCCGACCTGTTGCCCTACTTCCGACGGACCGAGCGGCGGGTCGGCGAGGCCGACGAGACCTTCCGCGGCCGCGAGGGCAATCTGCCGGTCACCGACCTCGACTGGCGGGATCCGATCTGCGATGCCTTCATCGAGGGTGCGGTGCAGATGGGCATCCCGCGCAACCGCGACTACAACGGCACGATGCAGGCGGGCGTGAGCTACGTGCAGCGGATCATCCAGAACGGCCGGCGCCGCAGCGCCGCGCGCGGCTACCTGCATCCGGCGATGAAGCGCAAGAACCTCACGGTCCGCACGCACGCCCACGCCACCAAGATCGTCCTGGAAGGCAAGCGCGCCGTCGGCATCCGCTACCGCAAAGGCGGCCGCGATGGCACGCCGATGGAAGTGCGCGCCGCCAAGGAAGTGATCTTGAGCGGCGGCACGGTGAACTCGCCGCAGCTGCTGCAGATTTCCGGAATCGGCCCGGCGTCGCTGCTGCAATCGCTCGGCATCGAGGTGCGTCATGCCCTGCCGGGCGTGGGCGAGAACCTGCGCGACCACTACGCGCCACGCTTCGTGGCGCGGGTCAAGAACGCCGAGACCATCAACGAGAAATCGCACGGCCTCAAGCTGGTGGGCGAGGTGCTGAAATACGCCGTCGCGCGCAAGGGCATCCTGTCGCTCAACCCCACGCTCGTCTACGTGTTCTGGAAGTCCGACGAGCGGGTCGACAATTACGACCTGCAGCTCACTTTCACGCCGGCGAGCTACAAGGAAGGCGTGCAATCGACCCTCGACGATTTCCCGGGCATGACCATCGCCTCCTGGCAGCAGCGGCCCGACAGCATCGGCTACATCCGCGCGCGCTCGGCCGACCCGTTCGAGCATCCCGTCATCCAGCCCAATTACCTGGTGGCCGAGAGCGACCGGCAGGTCCTGCTGGCCGGCATGAAGCTCGCGCGCCGCCTGCTCCACTCGCAGCCGCTCAGCAAGTTCTATGACCGAGAGGAATTCCCCGGGCAGAACGTACAATCGGACGACGGGCTTTTGGGCGCCGCCAAGCAGCGCGGCACCACGACCTTCCATCTCATGGGCACCTGCCGCATGGCCCCAGACAGCGATCCGACCGCGGTGGTCGACGAGCAATTGCGCGTGCGTGGGCTGCAAGGCCTGCGCGTGGTCGACGCCTCGGTCATGCCGACCATGCCGTCGGCCAATCTCAATGCCTCGGTGCTGATGATCGCCGAAAAGGCCGCCGACATGATCCGCGGCAAGCCGCCTTTGGAGGCGACGGTGTTGAAGGACTGAATGGCCGAGCAAGGCCACGAGCCCGCCATCGATGCCGTCGCCCAGCTGGTGCCAGCGACGCTCAAGGCATTGCACGCCCTCGAGTTCGCCGGCCGTCATCTCTCGCCCACGTCCCTTCCGCAGCTCATCGAGGCCATGGCCGGGCGCGACGACGAAGTGAACGCGGCTCTCTCGGTTTCGCGCGCCCTCGACTGGCCGGGACACCTGGCGCCGGTGCGCGAGCGCCTGGAGCCGGCCGCTGAAGCGGCGTCCCAGGGCATCGCGGGCTTGCGTGCCGCAGCCGACGCGCCGCAGCCGGTCGTCGCCGCCTACCGGGCGCTGCGCAACTACGCTAAGGCGGCCGAAGCGATCTATCCCATGACGGCGTTCCTGAAGCCGGTCAGCCAGTTCTTCCTCGAACCGTCGGCCCGCAATGATTCCGCCCTGATCGATCGCCTCGCCGCGGGCGATCCGGCGCGCGGGAATGTCGGGGTGCTGCATGTTGGCGGCCCGCCCGGCACGCGCGGGGCGTTCTCGCTCTACGTGCCCGAATATTACGACGCCGCGACCGCCTACCCGCTGGTCGTGGCGATGCATGGCGGCAGCGGCAATGGCGGCGCCTTCCTGTGGAGCTGGGTGCGCGAGGCGCGTACCCGCGGCTTCGTCGTGATCGCGCCGACGGCCATCGGCGCGACCTGGTCGCTGATGGAGCCCGACGTCGACGGGCCCAGCATCGACCGCATGGTCGAGCATGTCGCGGCCGAATGGAACATCGACGCGACCCGCCAGCTGCTGACCGGCATGAGCGACGGCGGCACCTTCAGCTATGTGCTGGGCCTGCGCGCAGGCTGCCGCTTCACCCATCTGGCGCCGATCGCCGCGGCTTTTCACCCCATGCTGATGACTTTCGCCGATGCCGATCGCGTGCGCGGCCTGCCGATCCAGATCGTGCATGGCGTCCAGGACTGGATGTTCCCGCCCGAGCTGGCGCGGAGCGCCGAGCGGACGCTGGCCGGCGCGGGGGCCGCCGTGGTCTATCGCGAGATCGCCGATCTGTCGCACACCTATCCGCGCGACGAGAATGCCCATATCCTCGACTGGTTCCTGGGGAGATCCACGCGTTGAGCACCATCGCAAAAGGCGGCAAGGCCCTCTACGGCGCGCCGCTCGGCATCCTGATGCTGGAGGCGCGGTTTCCGCGCATCCCCGGCGACATGGGCAACGCCACGACCTGGCCTTTCCCCGTGCTCTACAAGGTGGTCAAGGGCGCCACGCCTGAGTCGGTCGTGCTCAAGGGCGCCGCAGGTCTGCTGCCCAACTTCATCGAAGCGGCGGCCGAGCTGGTGCGTCACGGCGCCGAGGCCATCACCACCAATTGCGGGTTCCTGTCGCTGTTCCAGGAGGAGCTGGCCGCGCAGGTGAAGGTCCCGGTCGCGACCAGCTCGCTCCTGCAAGTCCCCTGGGTGCAGGCCACCCTGCCGCCGGGCAAACGCGTGGGAGTCGTGACGGTCAGCGCCTCGTCGCTGACGCCCAAGCACCTGGAAGCGGCCGGCGTTCCCCTCGACACGCCCTTCGTCGGTACCGAGAAAGGCCGCGAGTTCTTCCGCGTGCTGATCCTGGGCGAGAAGGACGACATGGACGTGGCCAAGGCCCAGCAGGACATCCTCGACGCCGGCCAGGCGCTGATGGCCGCGCATCCGGACATCGGCGCCGTCGTGCTCGAATGCACCAACATGCCGCCCTATGCCGCGGCGCTGCGCGAGGCGCTTGGCATGCCGGTCTACGACATCTATTCGATGATCACTTGGTTCCATACGGGCCTGCGGCCGCGGCGCTTCCCGACGGATTAGCCGCGACCTGCACCTTGGCGCCGTCGACGAGGTCGACCGAAGGATTGAGAATCACCTGATCATCGGGCTTCACGCCATCTTGTAGTTCGACCTGCGTTCCGAGGTCGCGGGCCACGGAGACCTTGCGCAGGTGCACGACGCCGTTGTCGACGACGGCCACCTGCACGCCGCCGGCGTTGAAGATAATGGCCTCGGCGGGCACGGTGAGGCTCGGCACCTTGCGCGGAATGTGCAGCTCGACGGTGCAATAGATGCCGGCCGACAGCGCGCCGTCGGGATTCGCAATGTCGATCTCGGTCAGGAGTGTGCGGCTGCCAGGCTGCAGTGCGTCGGCGATGCGCGTGACATTGCCGGGAAAGGGATGGTCCGGCATCTCGGGCACATGCACGATGGCCTCGATGCCGGGCACCACGCCGAAGGCTGCGTCCTGCGGCACGAAGACCTGGGTGCGGATCACATCGTCCTTGTTGATGGTGAACATGAAGGTGCCGCTGCTCGCGTCGGCCTGCACGAGGCTGCCCACATCGATGTTGCGCTGGGTGATGACGCCATCGAACGGTGCCACGACACTCTGATAGAGCTTCTGCTGGTGGAGCACCTTCAATTGCGCCTCCTGGGCATCCCTGTTGGAGCGCGCGACCCGGACGGCGGCTTCCTGTTCGCGCAACGTCTGCTCATCTATGGTGCCCTGCTGGAGGGGGAGCCAGCCCTTCTGGACCACCGGCTTGTCGCGCTCCCAGGTCACACGTGCGAGCTCACGGGCGGCCTT
>DATHNU010000971.1:0-3247 GCA_035485695.1 Reyranella sp.
CGAGCGTGGCCAGGCCGGTGCTGGTGACGTGCGCGGCAGCGGGGTAGACCCAGATCATCGCCAGCAGCAACGAAGCGATCAGCTTTCTCATCGCGGTACCGCCGAGCCGATCGCCTGCTCCCAGGTCTCGGCCACATAGGCCGGCAGCATGGGCACCCCGTCGATCCCGTCTATCCGGGCATAGCGGGCCGAACCCAGCGGGTTGGCCGCCCCGAACCGGATGGCGAACCTTGCCGCGTCGGGACCAAGCACGGTGACGCGCAGCGCGTCCGGACCCAGGGCGTAGTCGGAGGGCGCCGCGCGCGCCGCCTCGTCCGCCGAGAGCACGCGCAGCGGAGCGGAATCGCGCAACAGCCGGAGCGCAGTGTCGATACGGTCGGCGGCTTGCGCAGGAACCGGCCGCGGCGCCTCGACATCGCGCCAGCTTCTCCCGTCGCGCCGGAAGCGCCAAACCTCGCCCGCTCTGCTCACTTCGATCTCGCGCGCGTCGTCCGGAGCGAAGGCCGTCAGCGGGCCGGCTGCCTTGAAACCCACCATCCCAGGCTCCGGCCGTTCGCCGTGCAGCGCCAGCGCCACCAGGAAGGCGAGCGCCAGGGCCGCCGCCATCGGCCACGCCGCGCGCCGGATCAGCGACGGCGCCACAGCCAGACGCCGATGCCCGCGAGCGCCACCGCCCCAGGCAGCAGGATCACCGTCAGGATGAAGATCCAGCGCACCTGTCGATTGGTGAGCGTCACCTGCGGCAGGACCTCCACCGGCGGTTTCAAGGTCGGCAGCCGGTCCTCGCGCAGCAGCCACGAGACGCCGGCCAGGGCGATGTCGGCATTGGCCAGATAGGGAAAGAAGGAGTTGCTGGCGAAGTCGGCGTCACCCACGACGATCAGCCTGAACGGTCGCTCGCCGCCCGGCAATTTTCCCTCGGCCGCCACGGCCAGCGGGTAGGATCGCCGCTCGGCCGCCGCGGTCTCTTCGCGGAAGTGCGCGCGGTCGCTCACGACGTAGCTTTTCGGACCGCTGGTGAACAGCGCCGTCGCCTTGACGTCGCCGCCGGTCACCGGCTCGACGGGCCGTGCGCCGGGATAAATGGACAATGCCTGGGAACGCGTTACCGGATGATTGGCGTAGCGCGTCACGGCGATCATCTGCTCGTCAGTGAAATAGTGGTCGACCGGATCGACGATCACGCCCGCGCCTACCCTGGCGCCCGCTTCGGCCAACAGTCCGGCCAGCGCCGGCTCGACCGCGAAATCGGGTTCGACCAACAGCATGTACGAGCCGCCGGTCCGCAGGTAGCGGCGCAGGATATCGGCCTCGGGCGGCGCGTGCGGCGTGCGCGGATTGGCGTCGACCAGCGCGTCGCACTCGGCCGGAACCGGCCGGCCGGCGGCCAGCTCGACCTTGAGCGTGGCGAGGCCGAGCTTCTCGACGGCGCGGCGCAATCGGCCGAGACCGTGCTGCTCCATCTGCACCACGCCCGCGCCCTCGCTGTTGTGGCTGTGGCCCTGCGCTCCTTCGAAATGGGTGTGGAACTCGAAATTGTCGATATCGTATTCGCCATGCCCGGTGGCGAAGCAGACCAGCGGCTGGTGGCGGCGCAGGGCGCGCAGGATGCCGAGCGCGATCTCGCGATCCTCGGTGGTCAGCACCTCGACGCGATTGGTCCCCGCCCGGATGATGGCGGTGTTGTAGAGCCGCACGCCGAGCGAGCCGGCGCGCGCCGGATTGCGGTCGATGTCGACGGTCTCGACGGCAAGCTTCGGGTTGAGGCGCCCGAGCAGCTCCAGCATGGTGACGGCGGACCGTCCGGCAGGGTTGTCCTTCTGGTAGAAGTAGACGACGTCGACCGGTTCCTGCAGCGAGCGCACCACCTCCTCCGCCTCGCGCGAGGGCGTAAAGGCCCGCTCGCGGGTGACATCGAGATGGGCGTCGTGACGATAGATGGCGACATTGGCCGCCAGCGTGGCCGCAAGAGCGCCGCCGATCAGCCCGAGCCGCAAGGCCCACCGGCGCCAGCCCGATCCGTAGACCCGCACCCGCAGGGCGGCGGCAAACAGCACGACGAGTGCCGCCACAGTGGCGACAAACCACAGGGCGCCCAGCCAGTCGCTTTCCTCGCCGCTCATCGCTCGGCCAATCTGCGCGTTGTCAGGAACAAGGCAAGCAGAGAGAGGCTCACGAAGTAGCAGATGTCGGAGACGAAGACCGACCCCGACACCATGGGCTTGAAGTGGCCGATCAGCGACAGGTTGATCGCCAGGATGTCGAACGGCGGCGGCAGCAGGTACGACACCGAATCGGCGAACCACAGCATCAGGCCGGTGCCGAGCGTCAGCGCCGCGGCGACGACCTGGTTCTCCGTCAGGCTCGACATCAGGAGACCGATCGCCACGATCAACGCGGCCTGGCAGACGAGCGCCAGGTAACCGCTGAAGATGGGCCCCCAATCGGGCGAGCCATAGACGTCGAGGATCACCGCATAGACGATGGCGCCGGCATACATCGCCAGCACCAGGGCGAGCACCGACAGGAACTTGGCGAGCACGATCCAGACTTCGCCGACCGGGGCCGTGAGCAGAAGCTCGAGCGTGTCGGTCCGCCGCTCCTCGGCGATGGCCCGCATGGTGAGGGCCGGCACCAGCAGGATGGTCAGCACGTACATCTGGTGGAAGATGTAAAGCAGGTTGGCGACCTTGGTCGCAAACAGAGTCAGGCTGAAGGTATAGCCCAGCACCAGCAGGAAGACCGCGGCGACGGTGTAGGCGATCGGCGAGCCGAACGTCGCCAGCATCTCCTTGCGCAGCAGTATGGCGAGCATTCTCATGCCACCGACAGGAACCAGGCTTCGAGGTCGGGCGTGTCGGCCATGGCGCGCACGCCGAGCAGCCGGCCGTCCAACAGGATGGCGACGCGGTCGGCGATGCGCGCCACTTCGGACAGCACGTGCGAGCTCACGATCACGGTGTGGTGGCCGGCCAGGCCGCGGATCAGCTCGCGGATCTCGATGATCTGTCGCGGATCGAGGCCGTTGGTGGGTTCGTCGAGAACGACGACCGGCGGATCGTGCACGAGCGCCTGCGCGATCGCCGTGCGCTGGCGATAGCCGCGCGACAGGACGCGGGCCGGCCGATGGGCCACGGCGCCCAGCGCCAGCATGTCGATGACACGGTCGACCGCGCCGCCTACCTGCCGCCCCGGCAGGCCGCGCAGGCGGGCCATGAAGGCCAGGAACTCGCGCACCCGCATGTTG
>DATHNU010000972.1:0-3669 GCA_035485695.1 Reyranella sp.
CGAGACCGGACAGGTGAAGCTCGCCTCGCGCGACTACCGGAGCGAGCCCGTCGTCGAGTTCAACCTGCTGTCCGACAAGCGCGACCTCGACCGGCTGATGAGCGGCTTCAAGCTGATGGCGGCGGTGCAGATGACCGACGCACTGAAGAAGGTGACGGATGCGCCCTTCCCCGCCGCCTACAGCGACCGGGTGCGGGCGATCGGCGTGGTCAACACCAAGAACAAGGTTCTCACCAGCATCGTCGCCCAGTTCCTCGAGGGACCGGCACCGCTGCGGCGCTTCATGATCGACAAGTTCGTCGTCGAGGGCTTCACCTTCGACCAGGTGATGACCGACGATGAGGCGCTGGAGGCCTTCGTGCGCAAGTCGGCGATCGGCGTCTGGCACGCCTCCTGTACCTGCCGCATGGGCCGGCCCGACGACCCGATGTCGGTGGTCGACACGCAGGGTCGCGTCAAAGGCGTCCAGGGCCTCAGGGTCGTCGATGCCTCGGTCTTCCCCGTGGTGCCCTGCGCCAACACGAATTTCCCGACCTTGATGACGGCGGAGAAAATTTCGGCGGCAATGACGGCTGGAGCGTGAAGCTCAAGCCGGACCGCGGGCCTCCAGGCCCGCATCAGAATCATGAGCGGGCCTGGAGGCCCGCGGTCCGCATGAGGAGTGAGCAATGTCAGTGATCCTGGGCAGCGGCGAACATCGTTATCGCGTGGTCGAGAACTGGGCGAAGCTGCCCGACGGCTGGGAGTTCCGCGACGTGGCGGCGGTCGCCGTCGACAGCAAGGACCGAGTCTATGTCTTCAACCGCGGCCAGCACCCGATGATGGTGTTCGACAGCGACGGCAAGTTCCTGCGCTCGTGGGGCGAAGGCCTGTTCGGCCGCGCGCACGGTATCCATATCGACAGCGACGACACGCTCTACTGCACCGACGATGGCGACCACACGGTCCGCAAGATCACCACCGACGGCAAGGTGCTTTTAACCATCGGCGTGCCCAACCAGCCCGCCCCCTTCCTGAGCGGCAAGCCGTTCAATCGTTGCACCCACACCGCGCTCTCGCCCAAGGGCGAGATCTACGTCTCCGACGGCTACGGCAATTCCTGCGTCCACAAATATTCGCCGGATGGCAAGCACCTGACGTGCTGGGGCACCACCGGCACCGATCCCGGTCAGTTCAACATCGCCCACAACATCGCCACCGACGAGGATGGCTGGGTCTATGTCGCCGACCGCGAGAACCACCGCGTCCAGGTGTTCGACGGCAACGGCAAGTACGAGCTGCAGTGGAACAACATGCACCGGCCCTGTGCGCTCTATTGCTGCGCCGGCGGGGGCAAGAATCCCAAATTCATCATCGGCGAGCTGGGACCCGGCATGCCGGTCAACAGCAAGCACACCAACCTCGGGCCGCGCCTCGCCATCGTCGACAAGAAGGGCGGCCTGATCGCGCGGCTGGGCGGCGAGCAGGGTCCGGGCCAGGAGCCCGGCAAGTTCCTGTCACCGCACGGCCTCGCCGTCGACAGCAAGGGCGACATCTATGTCGGCGAGGTGAGCTACACCAACTGGCCCAGCACCCACCCCGGCGTGCCGGTGCCCAAGCACCTGCGCTCGCTGCAGAAGCTCGAGAAGGTGGCCTGAAGGTGGAGGCCACCCATGGAGACTAGGGACCGCCTGCACCTGATCGGCAGCATCCCGCTCGACAACAGCGAGCAGGTGTTTCGCCGTCTGGCGGATGAGCTTGGCCCTTTCCTGCGCTGCATGCCGGACGGCGAAACCGGCGAGCGCTCGCGCTGGGTCTATTTCCAGCGCCAGATGCTGCTCGATCACCCGGCGATGGAAGTCGATCCCACGGTGCCGCCCTACAAGTTCGTCCAGTGGGACGGCAAGGTTGTGCGCGAAATCGAGCAGCTCCGCTTCAGGCCCGGCGTCGATCCGGCGACGGTGGTGTTTCAGACTGGTTACGACAAGGCGGCTCTCGCTTCCTGGGAGATCTTCCAGCGGCTGCGCGACGCCGGCGCGATCCCCAAGCACGTCCGCTTCCAGGTCTGCCTGTCGACGCCGCAGGCCAGCGGCTACCTCTATGTCAGCGGCCCGGCGCGCGACGCCTATTTCAGCGTTTATGAACGCGCGCTCAAGACGGCGCTGGCCAACATCGCCAAGGCGATCCCGGCGGCGGACCTGTCGATCCAGTGGGATGTCTGCCAGGAGGTGCTGGCCTTCGAGAATTATTTCAAGGACCGGCCGGCGCACTACAAAAAACAGATATTCGATATGCTGGGCCGGCTGGGCGATGCCGTGCCGGAAGGCGTGGAAATGGGCTATCACCTCTGCTACGGCTCGCCACGCGACGAGCATCTGGTTCAGCCCAAGGATTCCGCCATTCTGGTCGAGATGATGAACGGCATCGCCGCCGCCACCCGGCGGCGCATTGATTTCCTGCACGTTCCCGTGCCCCGGGACCGCACCGACGACGCCTACTATGCGCCGCTTGAGGGTTTCAAGCGGCCCTCCGGGGCAAAGAGTGGAACCAAGCTCTATCTCGGCCTGCTGCACCATGACGACACCGCCGGTGACGCCCGGCGCATCGATGTGGCGCGGCGCTATGCCGGGGATTTCGGCCTGTCGGCCGAGTGCGGCTGGGGCCGCACCGAGCCCGGGCGGTTGCCCGGTCTGTTGAAGGGTCATCGTCTAGCTGCGGAGGGATTGTGATGGTTGAGCGTGTTCTGGTGGTGGGGCCGAAGGATTGCATTGCGATGGTCGACGACCTCGCGCCCAAGGGCTTCGAGATCGTGAAGGCCCTGCACAACTCTCCGGAGATGAAGGCGGCGATCCCCGGTACCGACTATTTCGTGGGCTTCGTGCAGCAATACGTCAACCCGCAGCTCTTCAAGGACGCACCCAAGCTCAAGCTGATCCAGATGCTGAGCGCCGGCTACGACCGCGCCGACCTCGCGGCGGCGCGCAAGAGCGGCGTGCCCTTGTGCAACAACGGCGGCGCCAACTCGGTCGCCGTCTCCGAACATGCCTTGCTGCTGATGCTGGCGGTGTCGCGCCGGCTGATTACGCAGCACAGCAACGTCACCGCGGGACGCTGGCACGGCAATGCGCCGCCCACCGTCCATCAGGTGCGCGACAAGGTGCTGGGCATCGTCGGCCTGGGCACGATCGGCAAGAAGGTGGCGCGGCTCGCGCAGGCCTTCGGCATGATCGTGCACTACTACGACATCGCCCGGCTCAAGGAGGAACAGGAGGACGCGCTCGGCGTGCGCTTCCGCCTGCTGCCCGAGATCCTGAAGACCTCCGACATCATCTCCCTGCATGTGCCGCTCAACGCCTCGACGCAGCACATGATCGGCGCCGCCGAGCTTGCGGCGATGAAACCGTCGGCCATCATCGTCAACACCTCGCGCGGCCCGGTGATCGACGAGAAGGCGATGACCGCCGCGCTCAGCGCCGGCAAGCTGTTCGGCGCCGGCCTCGATGTATTCGATGAGGAGCCGACGCCGCCCGACAATCCCCTGCTCAAGCTCGATAACGTGATCCTGACGGCGCATCTCGCCGGTCCGACCTTCGAGAGCAACATCACCCGCCTGCGCAACGGTTTCGACAACGTCCAGCGGGTGGCGCGCGGCGAGCCCGCACTCTGGGTCGTGCCTGAGCTGCTGGAACA
>DATHNU010000973.1:0-3744 GCA_035485695.1 Reyranella sp.
ACGTCGTAATTCTCGCCGATCGACAGCGCGCAGATGCGCGAGACGTGGGCCATCGGCAGGCCGCTCTCTTCTTTCCAGGCGTTGAGCTGCGCCTGCGCCGCCTTGAGATCTTTCTTCGATGTTCCTGTCGCGCTGATCGGCACGCCGGCATCGCGCAGGCAAAGCAGCACGTGGCCCGACAGCACGAAGGCATCCCAGCCAAGGAAGCGCAGCAGGTACTGGCCGCTGAAACCGCCCAGCCGCGAGCCGCGCTTGGCGAACACCTCCAGCAGCCCGACCTGATCGTCGGCCGGCCAGCCGGCCAAGAACTTGCCGAAGCTGCCATGCTCGGCCGCGATCTCGCTCACAAACCTGGCATTGTCGCGCACCGACCTGATCTTCTGCGGATTGCGCACGATGCGTTTGTCCGACGCAAGCTTCTCCCAGAACTCGGCCGGCTGGAACAACAGCCGCTTGGGATTGAACTCGAGGAACGCTTCCTCGAAGCCCGGCCACTTCTGGTCGATGACGCTCCACACGAAGCCCGCCGAGAAGACGCGCGCCGCCATCTCCGACAGCACGCGGTCGTCTGAAAGCTTGCCCAGCGCCTTGTTGTTGGGCTTCTTGGGCATCAGGCTCGCCAGCACCTTGTCGCCGCCCTTGCGCTTGGCAGCGCGCTCGCGGATGCGCTTGAAGGGAACCTTGGCCACGCTCTTCGCCATGAGGTTCTACTCCAGCCAGCCGTCGAAGAAGTCGAACACGCTCGCCTTGAACAGGCCGTGCGCGATCATCGAGAAATGGTCGCAGCCCGGGATGGTCACGGCTTTGGCGCCGGCGATGGCGTCGGCCAGCCCCTGGGGCGGTCCGGCGAGCTGGTCACGGGCGCCGGCGATCACCAGGGTCGGCCGGCGGATCGCCATGAGCGCGTCGCGGGTGATCTCCACGCGCGGCCCCCGCGAGCAGGCGGCCAGCGCCAGCCGGTCCTCCTTCTGCTCATCGGCGAAGTGGCGGAAGCTTTTCAGCATCGGATCGGCGATCTCGTCGGGAGACGCCGCTTCCATCGCCTTGGCCATGGCATCGGGTTCGCGGCCCGGCTCGAAGATCCTGCTGCCGACGCCCGCGACCACGAGGTGGTCGATGCGGCCGCCCTCGTTTATCGCGCCCGTTAGCGCGACGTGCGCGCCCATCGAAAAGCCCAGAAGGTGGGCGCGCTCGACGCCGGCATGGTCCATCAGCGCGAACACGTCCTTGGCCATCGCCGCGCGATCGTAGCGGGCGGGGTCGTGCGGCTTGGCGCTCTGGCCATGGCCGCGGCAATCCAGGGCGAAGCCGCGCAGGCCCTTACCTGCAATGGCGTCGTACCAGCCCATGCGCTTCCAGTTCTCGTATCTGTTGGACGAGAAGCCGTGCACCAGCACGATCGCTTTCCGGCCGTCGGCTGGACCGAATTCGTCGTAGGCGAGCGAAAGCCCATCAGACGTGAACTGTGCCATAACTTTCCCTAGCCCGAGCCATGAGGCGTCACAAGTTGCATGCGGCGCCGGGGTGTCGGACAACGGGCGAAACAAAGAGGAAACGTATGGCGGCCAGGATCGGCAAGACAGTGGGCGAATCCCAGCCCTTTTGGCCGGCCGCGCCGAGGCGCCCCCTCGGCATGAACAAGCAAGGCGCGCCGAACATCCTGGTCGTGCTGTTCGACGATGTCGGGTTCTCCGATTTCGGCTGCTACGGCTCGCCCATCGCCACGCCCGCCATCGACGCCATCGCCGGCCGAGGCCTGCGCTACACCGGCTTCCACACCACGGCGATGTGCTCGACCACGCGGGCGGCGCTGCTGACCGGCCGCAACCACCATTCGGTGGGTGTGGGCTGCCTCGCCAACTTCGATTCGGGCTATCCCGGCTATCGCGGCAAGATCACCCGCGAGGCCGGCACCCTGGCCGAGATGCTGCGCCCGCACGGCTATCGCAACTACATGCTGGGCAAGTGGCATGTCACCTCGCTCACCGAATCAGGCGCCACCGGCCCGTTCGACGGCTGGCCGCTCGGCCGCGGCTTCGATCGCTTCTACGGCTTCATGGACGCCGAGACCGACCAGTACGCACCCGAGCTGGTGCGCGACAACACCCCGGTCGACCCGCCGGGCAGCTTCGCCACGGGCTACCACCTGACGTCCGACCTGGCCGACCAGGGCATCCGCTACATCGCCGATCATGTCGGCGACAACGAGGATACGCCGTGGCTGATGTGGCTGGCCTTCGGCGCCTGCCACGCGCCGCACCAGGCGCCGCCCGACCTCATCCGGAAATACGATGCGCTGTTCGCCGAGGGCTGGGACGCCGAGCGCGAACGAAGGCTCGCCCGCCAGATCGAGCTCGGCATCGTGCCAAAGGGTACGCGCCTGCCGCCGCGCAACGATGCGGTGAAGGCGTGGAGCGAGGCGCCGGACGGCGAGAAGCGGCTTTATACGCGCCTGCAGGCAGCCTATGCCGCCATGCTCGATCATGCCGACCAGCACATCGCGCGGCTGGTCGCTTTCCTCGAGACGACGGAGCAGCTCGACGACACCCTGATCGTGATCATGTCGGACAACGGCGCCAGCCAGGAGGGCGGGCCGTTGGGCATGGTCAATGCCATGGGCCCCTACAATCTGCGCCGCGAGCCGATCGAGGAGAAGATCGCGCGCATCGACGATATCGGCGGACCGGACACCCATTCCAACTTTCCGCTGGGCTGGGCGATGGCCGCCAACACGCCGCTGCGCCGCTACAAGCAGAACACCCATGGCGGCGGCATCCGCGATCCGCTGGTCATGGCCTGGAGTAAGGGGATCGCCGCCCGGGGCGAGCTGCGGCACCAGTTCTGCCACGCCAGCGACCTCGCGCCGACTTTGCTCGACATTGTCGGCGTCAAGCCGCCCAAGACCATCAACGGCATCAAGCAAATGCCGATCGAGGGCACGAGCTTCGCCAGGAGCCTCGCCAACGCCAAGGCGCGGTCGAAGGCCAAGCCGCAATATTTCGAGATGTTCGGCCATCGCGGCCTGTGGCGGGACGGCTGGAAGGCCGTGTGCTTCCATCCGCCAGGCGCTCCCTTCGAGCAGGACAAATGGGAGCTGTTCCATCTCGGCCGCGACTTCAACGAGACCGACGATCTCGCCGAGCGGGAGCCCGACCGGCTGAAGGCAATGATCGATGAATGGTGGCGCGAGGCCCGGGCCCACAAGGTGTTGCCGCTCGACGACCGCTTCGCGCCGCGCTTTGCCGACAACGCCAAACGCTTCCACGGTCCGCGCACCAAATTCGTGTTCCACGCCGGCATGGGCCATGTGCCGAGTGACGTGGCGCCCGATGTCAGAAGCCGCACCTATACGATCGAGGCCGACGCGCGAATCGACGGGCCCACGACCGAGGGCGTGCTGATCGCCCACGGCGACATGACCTGCGGGTACGCGCTCTACATCAAGGACAATCGGCTGGCCTACGACATGAATATCGGCGGTTTGCACCACCTGATCATCTCGGACCGGCCGGTTCCGGCGGGCAACCGTCGCCTCGGCCTGCGCATGCGGCGCAACAACGGCATGAACGTCGCCACCTTGCTGATCGACGGCGAGCCCGTCGGCGGCTTCGAGACCCAGATCGGCTTTGTGAGCTTCATCTCCTGGTCGGGGCTCGACATCGGTCGCGATCGGGGCAGTCCGGTGTCGCACTACGAGGCCCCGTTCGCCTTCACCGGCAAGCTGCGCAAGGTCAGCGTGACCCT
>DATHNU010000974.1:0-4045 GCA_035485695.1 Reyranella sp.
AAGACCCGATGGTCTACAAGCTGGTCCCGACCCTGGTGAAGGAGATGGGCGATGCCTATCCCGAGCTCGGCCGCGCCCAGGCGCTGATCGCCGAGACGTTGAAGCTCGAGGAGACGCGCTTCAAGACCACGCTCGGCACCGGCCTGAAATTGCTCGACGACGAGACCCGCGGCCTGTCGGCCGGCGGCACCCTGAAGGGCGACGTGGCCTTCAAGCTCTACGACACCTTCGGCTTTCCGCTCGATCTCACGCAGGACGTGCTGCGCGCGCGCAACATCGCGGTCGACACCGCGGGTTTTGAAAAGGCGATGGACGAGCAGCGCGCCAAGGCACGCGCTGCCTGGGCGGGCTCGGGCGAGACCGCCGACCAGGCGATCTGGTTCGACGTCCGCCAGAAGACCGGCGCCACCGAATTTTTGGGCTACGACACCGAGCGCGCCGAGGGCCAGATCAAGGCGATCGTGCTCGACGGCAAGGAGGTGCCCGCGCTGAAGGTGGGCCAGACCGGCTGGATCGTCACGAACCAGACGCCATTCTACGCCGAGTCGGGCGGCCAGATGGGCGACACCGGCCGCTTCGCGGGCGCGGGCGGCGAGGCCGCGATCGCCGACGTGCAGAAGATGGTGGGCGATCTCCACGCCCATCACGCCAAGGTCGAGAAGGGCGAGCTCAAGGTTGGCGACGACGTGGTCATGACCATCGACCCGATTCGCCGCGCGCAGCTCCGCGCCCACCATTCGGCGACGCATTTGCTGCACGAGGCGCTGCGCCGCCATCTCGGCGAGCATGTGACGCAGAAGGGCTCGCTGGTGGCGCCCGACCGTCTGCGCTTCGACATCAGCCATACCAAGGCGATCTCCCAGGAGGAACTGCGCAGGATCGAGGACGAGGTCAACGAGCGCATCCGGCTGAACAGCTCGGTCGACACCCGCCTGATGACGCCCGAGGAGGCGATCGCCGCCGGCGCCATGGCACTGTTCGGCGAGAAATACGGCGAGGAAGTGCGCGTGCTGTCGATGGGCGGCGCGGACGGCAAGAAATATTCGGTCGAGCTCTGCGGCGGCACGCATGCGTTGCGCACCGGCGACATCGGCCTGTTCAGGATCGTGGGCGAGGGCGCGGTCGCAGCCGGCGTGCGCCGCATCGAGGCGGTCGCGGGCGCGGCGGCCGAGCAGCATGTGCGCCACCAGGCCGACCTGCTGGCCGAAGCGGCGGCGACGCTGAAGGTGCGGCCCGAGGATCTGCCGGCCCGGCTGGCCGCCCTCGTCGACGGCCAGCGCAAGATCGAGCGCGAGCTCGGCGAGGCGCGCAAGGCGCTGGCGCTGGCGGGCGGCGGCGGGTCGGGCGGATCGGCGGCCGACGAGGTGCGCGACGTCGGTGGTGTGAAGCTGATCGGCCGCGTGCTGAACGGCGTGGTCGCCAAGGACCTCAAGGGCATGGCCGACGAGTTCAAGAAGAAGCTGGGCTCGGGCGTGGTGGCGCTGATCGGCGTCGAGGACGGCAAGGCCTCGGCCGTGGTCGGCGTGACCGCCGACCTCTCGAAAAGCTTCAGCGCCGTCGACTTGGTGAAGGCGGGCGTGCTGGCGCTGGGCGGCAAGGGCGGTGGCGGCCGGCCCGACATGGCGCAAGGCGGCGGTCCGGACGCGGCCAAGGCGTCCGAGGCCCTGAAGGCGATCGAGGCCGCGCTGGCGGGTGTCAAATGAGGATGACCGTCCTTCTCGCAGCGGTCGCTGTTGCTGCGGCGTCTTTCGTGTCGGCGTGCGCGCCCAAGACCTTCAGCATGCAGGGCAAGGACGCCGAGCAGATGACCAAGGACGAGTCGGAATGCCGCGCCCAGGTGCGGGAGGTCGCGCAGCGGGACCGCAACATCGAGGATCAGCGCCGCTCGGTGTTCGAAGGCGAGCGCGAGCGCTTCGGCCAGCAGGAGCTCTACAGCACCATGGACAACCAGGGCTACCAGAACAACGTCGCTCGCCTGACGGCGCGCTGCATGGAGGCGCGAGGCTGGGTGCCCAAACAGCAGGGCGGGCTGGGCGCGTGGTGGCAGCGCGTGTCGACCTTCAACACGCCGCTCGGCAAGTAGCCGGCCTTTGCGCCGGCGATGATCTACGCCGTCCTCGTCGTCGTCGGCATCATCACCGGCATCACGGCGGGGATGTTCGGCTTCGGCGGCGGCTTCGTCATCGTGCCGCTGGTCTATCACTTCTTTCCCGCCTACGACCTGCTTTCTGCCGCGGACCGCGGCTACCTGCTGCAGGTCGGCGTTGCCACCTCGACCGCGGTCATGATCGTGGGCACGACCTATTCGTCGCTGAAGCATCATCTGGCGGGCAACATCGACTGGTCGTCGGTGTTCCCGTTGGCAGCCTATATCGGCATCGGTTCGGCGATCGGCGCCTACGTCGCCACCGTGGTGCCGGGCGCGTGGATAAAGCTCTTTTTCATCCTCTATATCCTGGGCGTGATCGCCGACTGCGTCTTGCGCAAGGGTTTCATGGCCGACAGTGATGGGCACGAGTTCCGTCACATGGGCCGCATCGCCGAGTTTTTGGCCGGCCTGGTGATCGGCGCCATCGCCAGCCTGTTGGGTGTCGGCGGCAGCGTCATGACCGTGCCGCTGATGCGCCGCCACGGCGCGCGCATGAAGAATGCCGTGGCCATGGCCAATCCGCTCAGTTTCCCCGTCGCCATCCTCGGCACGCTGACCTATGTGCTGGCGGCCGAGCATCATCACGTCGATCTCGGCCCCGACTATCTCGGCTTCGTCCACCTGCCGTCGTTCGCCATCCTCTCCGCCTGTTCGGTGGTCGGTGTCGAGCTCGCGGTGCGCACCTTGCCCAAGATCCCCGACAAGGCGCACGCCGTGATCTATGTCGGGCTGCTGATCCTGGTGGTGATCACGATGCTGCTTTGATGCGCAGCAGGGCGCGGACGAAGAACTCGACGATGGCGCCCAGCAGCACCAGGATGAAGGCGTTCGCCGGCATGGCATAGGTCTGGCTGGGCAGCGCCACCATGGCCTGGGCGAGGAAAAGCCCGATGAAGCAGAGCGCAACGCCCTCGATGACGAAGCCCTGCGGGAAGCCGATGCGTCCCCAGGCGCCGAACGCCGTCGCCGCGACCAGATGGATCAGGCCGATCAGCAGCACGATGCCGAAGGGTGGGCCGGGATAGAGCGTCGGCACGGCGAGCAGCAGCCATGCTTTCTCAGCGTAGATGCGCAACACTTCGAATGGATCCTCGACCCAGCGCGCGAGATAGAGCTTCCACATCAGGCGGAAATATTCCGGCGAACAGAAAACGACGGGCGGATCGGCCTTGTCGGCGATCTCCTCGCCGTAATCGTCGTCGTAGCGGATGCCCCACTTGTTCTCGACGAAGCCCAGGCCGAGATAGAGCGTGTGCGACAGCCCGTGCGTCGCCAGCCGCTGCGACGGCTGCATGTCGAACGACGCATCACGCGCCAGGACGACCCAGCGGGGCGTCGTGAAGACCGCCAGGGCAAGCACGCCGGCAAGCAGCAAAGGCGCGATTCGCGGCCACATGTGGGGCCGGCGCAGGATCAGCGCGCCAACGACGCCGAGGCTGATCAGCAGGCCCATGATGCCGATCGACTCGCGCACGAGCGCGGCGAGGGCGAGGAACACCAGCCCGGCGCTGATCCAGAGATTGCCGGCGCGCCGCGACAGCAGGCCGAGGTCCTTGGCCGCGAGCGCGATCGGCAGCACGGCACAGAGGCTCACCAGCCCGGTGAAGCTCCAGTGCGGCGAGATGCCCATCCAACCGACATACTCGACCGGTCCCAGCCACATCAGCGCGATCGCGGTGATATAGGCCCGGAGCGAGAACAGCAGGCCGGCCAGTGCCAGCAGGCCGAGCGCGTCCAGAAACGTGTTGAGCCGCGCCACGTCGGGCAGGCTGGCGCGGTTGCGGGTCGCCATCGACCAAAGGTCGAGCAGCAGGGCATGGCCGGGATCGTCGGCGATGGCGCGCTCGGAGATCGGCACCAGCTTGCCCTTCTCGCAGACGGCGAGCCAGACGCCGC
>DATHNU010000975.1:0-10806 GCA_035485695.1 Reyranella sp.
TCCGCTGTTTAGGCGGCAGCAGCGAGTGTAACGGTGTTATCGTTAGCACTTGTGAATGGCCCGTCACGGCGGAACCATACCGGGCAAAAACCGCGCCTTTACCACGCTCGTCGATCCTGGTTCGCCCCCATCGACTCCGCCCCCGAAGAAGCGGAGGAGAATGGTGGAGGCGCCGGGTACTGCCCCCGGGTCCGAAACGCTTATGCCACGCGGCGTTTATCGCCATAGTCGGTTTCCCGACCCTTCGAATATAGGCGCTCCGCACCGCTTTTAGAAGGCAAGAGCCGGCCTTCTCTTTTCCCCATGGAAGGGGCTGCCCGCCGCCCATAGAGTCCGCGGCCAACCAAGGATAACGACAAATGCCCCTCTCCACCGACCAGCAGGCTGAAATCGACCAGGCGCGCGGGGCTGCGCAGGCGACCCTGCGGCCGATCGCGCCGGCGCTGGAGGAAATTCTTTTCCAGGCGCTGCCGGTGCTCGATCACGGCTTCGTCCGGGTCGTCGACTACATGGGCGACGACGCCGCGGTCGTGCAGGCCGCGCGTGTGAGCTACGGCCGCGGCACCAAAAAGGTCAGCGAAGATCGCGGGCTGATCAACTATCTCATGCGGCACCGTCATACGACTCCGTTCGAGATGTGCGAGATTAAGTACCACGTGAAGCTGCCGATCTTCGTGGCGCGCCAGTGGATCCGCCATCGCACCGCCAACGTGAACGAATATTCCGCGCGCTATTCGATCCTCGACAACGAATTCTATGTCCCCAAGCCCGAGCATCTCGCCGCACAAAGCAAAGCGAACCGCCAAGGCCGCGACTCGGTGCTGGCCGGCAAGGAGGCCGAGCGCGTCTTCGGGCTCCTGAAGAAGGACGCCGAGCTGGTCTACGAGCATTATCTGGAGATGCTGAACGAGGGCGAGAACGGCGAGCCGCTCGATCCGGAGCGCTCGGGCCTGGCGCGTGAGCTCGCGCGCATGAACCTGTCGCTCGGCTTCTATACCCAGTGGTACTGGAAGACCAATCTGCACAACCTCATGCATTTCCTGTCGCTGCGCGCCGACGCGCATGCCCAGTATGAGATCCGCGTCTATGCCGACGTCATGATCGACACGCTCCGGCGCTGGTGCCCGATCTGCCACGACGCCTTCATGGAATACCGCATGGGTGGCACGCATCTCTCCAAGACCGGGCGGGCGGTGGTGAAACGCATGATCGCCGGCGAACAGGTCGGCCAGAAATCGAGCGGCCTCAATCCCCGTGAATGGCGCGAACTGATGGCGGCCCTCGACCTTGGCTAGGTCCGCCAGCCTGCGCGACCCCGGGCGCCTGCGCCTGCTGCGCGAGCGGCCGCGCGACGACGCTGCCATCGAGGCGATGAACGAGGCGGCGTTCGGGCCCGACCGCCAGCACAAGACCGTCTATCGCCTGCGCGAGGACGTGAAGCCGATCAAGGAGCTCTGCTTCGTCGCCATCGACCAGAAGGGCCGCATGGTGGCGTCGATCCGCAACTGGCCGATCCTGATCAACGAACGGTGGCCCGCGATCCTGCTGGGGCCGCTCGCCATTGCGCCCGAGCTGCGCGGGCTGGGTTACGGCAAGGCGCTGATGTGGCATGCGATGGCGCAGTCGCGCATGCTGGGCCACAGTCGCATTATCCTGGTCGGCGATCCCGAGTATTACAACCAGTTCGGCTTCCGCCGCGATCTGGCGCTCCACATCCAGCTTCCCGGCTGGGTCGAGGAACGCCGCTTCCTGGCGCTCGAGCTGGTCGCCGGCTCGATGATCGGCGTGCACGGCATGATCGGGAAATCCGAACCGCGGCAGAAGACCGTGGCACGGCGGAAGAAGCGGTCGACCTGAGCCATCGAACCGCCGGTCGCCAGGCCCGCGGCGTCAGTCGGCACGGCGGGTTACAACGATGAATTCACGGCTCATCTCGCTGAGGGGAGTGCAGTTCCAGTCGCCGTACCACGTCACCGGCGCAAGGTTTGCCGCGGCGAGCAACCGCGTGAGATGATCCAGGTCGACAAAGCGTATGCGGCTATGGCCCACGATCGTCCTGTCGGCATCCAGAAACCGATAGTGGTGAGCAATGTCGACAAGCCCTGTAGTCGTGTCAGCCGCCGTATCGAAGAATTCCTCGATCCGACCGTGGTCTGCCGTCGTGACGACCCTTCGTTTATCTGGTGTCCAGGACAGCCACGCCTTCCGGGCAGGATTGCGGCTCTCGAAGGCGAAGCGGCCGTCTTCGGTCAGGTGATCGTGGGCGGTTCGCAGGACGGCGATGGCATCGTCATCGGTCAGCAGCGCCTGGAAGGCATGACCCGTCATGTAGATGAGGTCGAAGCGCTGCGGCAGACGTAGCGTCTGGCCCTTCGCCTTGATCCAGGAGACCCGCTCGGTCCCTTCGCGTGATCGGGCCACCTGCAGCATACCGCCGGCCGGATCTGCGCCCGTAACGGCCAGACCTTCCTGCGCGATACGGCACGCGAGCAGTCCCGTGCCGCATCCCAAGTCAAGCACGCTTCCACCGCTTTGAAGGGCCAGTTCCAGGTAGAAGTCGTCGCAGACGTCCCAGGCGTTGAAGTGGTCGTAGAGCGAGGCGAAGAACGGATCCTCGAACACCTCGTCGGTTCGCGGCGGCATCTGCGTCTGGTTTAGCGCACCACGATGCGCGGCGCGGGGCGTGCGCCGCGCTGGTTGGCGGAGAGCTGCTTCCACACCCGGCCGGCGATGTTCTTGTAGATCTGGGCGTACGGACTGTCGGGCTGGGACACCACGATGGGATGACCCGAATCCGACGTGGTGCGAATGTCGAGATGCAACGGCACCTCGCCCAGGAACGGCACGCCGAGCTTCTCCGCCTCCTCGCGCGCTCCGCCATGGCCGAAGATCTCGGCGCGCTCGCCGCAATGCGGGCAGAGGTAGAAGCTCATATTCTCGACGAAGCCAAGGACCGGCACCGCGACCTTGCGGAACATGTTCAGTCCCTTGCGCGCATCTATCAGTGCGATGTCCTGCGGCGTCGAGACGATCACCGCGCCCGAGAGCGCTACCCGTTGGGCAAGCGTGAGCTGTGCATCGCCGGTGCCCGGCGGCATGTCGACCACCAGCACGTCGAGCTCGCCCCACTGCACGTCGCGCAGCATCTGCTCGAGCGCGCTCGACACCATGGGGCCGCGCCAGATCATCGGCGTGTCCTCGTTGACGATGTAGCCGATCGACATGGTTTTCAGCCCGTAGCGTTCGATCGGCTTCAGCGCCTTGCCGTCGAGCGACTCGGGCTTTTCCTTGACGTTGAGCATGCGCGGCATCGAGGGGCCGTAGATGTCGGCATCGAGCAGGCCGGTGCTGATGCCGTTGGCCACGAGGCCCAACGCCAGGTTGACGGCGGTGGTCGATTTGCCGACGCCACCCTTGCCGGAGGCGACGGCGATGATGTGCTTCACCCCCGGCACGTCGATACGGCCGGTGCCGCCGGTGGTTTTGGCACTGGCCGTGCCATGGCCGTGCGCATGCGCGGCCGGCGCCGCCGGAGGAGGCGGGGCTGCGCGTTCGGCGGTCATGACGGCGGTCGCCGACAGCACGCCCGGCATGGCACGGACGGCCTGCTCGCAGGCTTGGCGCAGCGGCTCCAGGGCGGTCCCACGCGCCGGATCGACATCGAGGGTGATCGCAACGTGGCCGCCGCGGGTGGCCACGCCGCCCACCATGCCCAGCGCCACGACGCTCTTGCCGCTCGCCGGATCAATGACGGTTTCGAGAACCTTACGGACGGCTGATTCGCTTGTTTCCGCCATGATTGCTTGTTTCCGCCGGCCGGCAATATTGTGTCGCCGCTTGATTGCGGGTGTTGCTGCCGTCACATATATGCAGCGCGACGTGAAATCAAAAGCGACAATGCGCCGAGGGCGAGCAGCCAGCGGCCCTGAGGTGAGCGATGGCGTGGAACAACAATAGCGGCGGCCCCTGGGGCGGCGGTGGCGGCAACAGTGGCGGCGGCGGCCCGTGGGGCGGCGGCGGCAATCGCGGTGGTGGCGGTGGTCCGTTCGGCTCACGGCGCCCGCCCGATATGGAAGACGTCATCCGCCGAGGGCAGGAGCGCCTCAAGAACCTCATTCCCGGCGGCTTCGGCTCGTACAAGGGAATCGTTCTGGTTGTGCTGGCCGCCGTCGTGATCTGGCTGGTCACCGGCTTCTTCCGCGTGCAGCCCAACCAGCAGGCCATCCAGCTTGTGTTCGGCAAGCCCTACGGCAAGCCGGTCGAGCCCGGCCTGCACTACAATCTGCCGTCGCCGATCGGCAATGTCGTCGTGGTCAACGTCCAGGATCAGCGCCGTACCGTGATCGGCGCCCGCGCCGGCCAGGACCGCGTGACGCCCTACAATCGCGGCCCGCGCCCGACCTCGAGCGAGAACCTGATGCTGACCGGCGACGAGAACATCGTCGACATCGAGTTCGCCGTGCTGTGGCAGATCAAGGATGTCTTCAAATATGCCTTCGACGTGCGCAATCCCGAGGAGAACGTGCGGGCCGGCGCCGAGGCCGCCATGCGCGAGGTCATCGGCAAGTCGAACCTGCAATATGCCCAGACCGAGGGCCGCAGCCGCATCGAGCAGGACACCAAGGACCTTTTGCAGAAAATGCTCGATGAGTACGGGCTGGGCGTCAGCATCTCGCAGATCCAGCTCCTGCGGGTCGATCCGCCGCAGGAGGTGATCGCCGCCTTCCGCGACGTGCAGGCCGCGCGCGCCGATAAGGAAAAGAGCATCAACGAGGCCAACACCTACCGCAACCAGGTGCTGCCCAGGGCCAAGGGCGAGGCCGAATCGATCATTCAGCGCGGCGAGGCCTACAAGGCCCAGATCGTTGCCCGGGCGAGCGGTGACGCCCAGCGCTTCGACCAGGTCTATACGCAGTGGGCCAAGGCCAAGGACATCACGACCGAGCGTCTCTATCTCGACACGATGGAAGAGGTGCTGCGCAACGTGAACAAGGTGCTGGTCGACAAGAACACCTCGGGCACCGGCGTCCTGCCCTATCTGCCGCTGCCGGAGTTGAAGCCGAACCAGCCGCCGGGCACGCCGTCTCAACCTCGTTTGCCATTGCCGGGTGCGACGCCACCGGCGGCACAGGGAGCGACGCGATGAGCAACCGTATGATCATCGCGCTGGTGGCGCTGGCCATTGCGGCCTTCCTGGTGACCCAGACCCTCTACACCGTCGATCCGACCACGCAGGTCCTGGTCCGCCAGTTCGGCGCCATCGTCGGCGAACCCAAGACAGAGCCTGGCCTCTACGGCAAGATCCCGCTGGTGCAGGACATCCAGCGCATCGACCGCCGGCTGCTCGACTACGAAGCCGAGGAGTTCGAGATCATCGCCGGCGACCAGAAGCGCCTCGTGGTCGATGCCTATGCCCGCTACAGGATCGACGCCGCCAAGAAGTTCGCCCAGACCGTGCCGGGCGGCGAGCCGGCGCTGCGCGGGCTGCTCGACTCGCTGATCAACTCCGAGATCCGCGGTGTCCTGAGCTCGGTGCCGCTGCATGCGGTGCTGACCGACCAGCGCGCCAACCTGATGGACGAGATCACGCGCCGGGTGAACGCCAAGACCAAGGTGCTGGGCGTCGAGACGGTCGACGTGCGCATCAAGCGTGCAGATTTGCCGCAAGCAAACTCGCAGTCGGTTTTCAATCGCATGAAGACCGACCGCGAACGCGAGGCAGGTCAGCTACGCGCCGAGGGCGACGAGGAGAAGGCCAGGATCACCGCCACGGCGGACCGCGAGGTCGCCGTCATCAAGGCCGATGCCGGGCTGAAGGCCCAGGTGACCATGGGCGAGGCCGACGCCGAGGCGACCCGGGTCTATGCCCAGGCTTTCAACAAGGACAAGGACTTCTACGGCTTCTGGCGGCGCATGGAGGCCTACAAGCAGGCCTTCGGCGGCGGTGGTTCGACCATGATCCTGAATCCCGACACCGACTTCTTCCGCTACTTCAACGACCCCACGGGAGCGGCGGGCGCCAAGAAGACTCCCTGAGGGCGACGACAGATTTTGTGACCGGCGGCGTCTGTGGCAGTCCTGCAACGCCGCCGGTTCATTTTTGATCAAAATCGCAAAAAGCCGAATTTATCAGCAAGGTCACGGCCTCTTTATTTGCGCCACAATCGCCATACATGTAGACATAACTCGAACGCGCGGCGCCGGCCGTAACGACCCGTTTGGCCTGAGCGCCGTTGGAGGTCGGACGTGATTCTCACTGATTTTCAAGGCTTTCTGAAGGGTGCCGCAGTCGCGGCCGTGGCTTCCCTTGGTCTCGTGCTGGCGCAGCCTGCGGCTGCGCGCGACGCGCCGCAGAGTTTCGCCGACCTGGTCGACAAGCTCATGCCGACCGTCGTCAACATCACCACCACCCAGAACGTGCCGCAGCAGGGCGGGCCGCGGTTGCGCGACATGCCGCAGCTGCCGCCCGGCTCGCCGTTCGAGGAGCTGTTCAAGGAATTCTTCGACAAGAAAGGCGGCGAGGAGCAGAAGCGCCGCGGCACGTCGCTCGGCTCGGGCTTCGTGGTCGATGGCGACGGTTACATCGTCACCAACAACCACGTCATCCAGGGCGCCGAGGACATCACCGTCATCTTCCGCGACGACACCCAGCTCAAAGCCAAACTGATCGGCTCGGACAGCCGCGCCGACTTGGCATTGCTCAAGGTCGAGCCGCCCAACAAGAAGCCGCTGCCGGCGGTGAAGTGGGGCGATTCGGACAAGGAGCGGGTCGGCGACTGGGTGATCGCCATCGGCAACCCGTTCGGCCTCGGTCACTCGGTGACCGCCGGCATCATCTCGGCGCGCGGCCGTTCGCTCAACGATTCGCTCGACGACTACCTGCAGACCGACGCCGCCATCAACAAGGGCAATTCGGGCGGCCCGCTGTTCAATGCCGATGGCGAGGTGATCGGCGTCAATACTGCGATCTATTCGCCGTCCGGCACCAACGCCGGTCTCGCCTTCTCGATCCCGTCCAACCTCGTCAAGCAGGTCGCCGACCAGCTGCGCGAGTTCGGCCGGGTCAAGCGCGGCTGGGTGGGCGTCAGCTACCAGAGCGTCACCGACGACATCGCCGACAGCTTCGGGCTCGACCGCGCCCGTGGCGTGCTGGTGGCCAATGTCGTGGCCGACGGCCCGGCTGCCAAGGCGGGGCTGAAGCGCAACGACATCATCGTGAGCTTCGGTGGCCAGGATGTGCTCGACCTGCGCCGCTTCCCGCGGCTGGTCGCCAATGCCCGGGTCGGCAGCACCGTCGATCTCGTCGTCTGGCGCGGCGGCAAGGAAGTCCCGCTGAAGCTCAGGGTGGGCGAGCAGGAGGAGGCCGAGAAGCAGAATGCGGCGGCCCCGGGCGGCGCCAAGAAGCCGGCTGAGCCCGATCAGCCGATCGTCTCGACCGTCGAGCAGCTGGGTCTCACCCTGCAGAAGGCCACCGATCAGCTGCGCGAGAAGTACGGCCTCTCGGACCAGGCCAAGGGCGTTGTCATCACCAAAGTGGCGGCCAACAGCCCGGCCGCGGAGAAGCAGCTGCAGGCGGGCGACATCATCCTCGAGGTCGACCAGAAGCCGGTCACCACCCCGCAGGAGGTCACCGACATCGTGGCCAAGCTGCAGCAGGCCAAGAAACGCTCGGTGCTGCTGTTCGTCGAACGCCAGGGCGACCCGCGCTTCGCGGCGCTACGGCTGACGAAGTAGCGCGGGCCCTTCACTCTCATGTTCCTCTCCCCCCTTGGGGGAGAGGTTAGGTGAGGGGGCAGCCCGAAGACTGTTTCCAGCAACACTCCCTCACCCAGCCTCTTCCAAGGGGGAGAGGAGGCCTGAGCCCTAATTGACCTTCACCACCAGCTTGCCGAAATTCTCGCCCTTGAGCAGGCCCATGAAAGCCTCGGGCGCCCGGGCAAGACCATCGATCACCGTCTCGCGGCTCTTGAGCTTGCCGTCCTTCACCAGCCCGCCGACGTCGCTCACGAATTCGCCCATCAGGGCCACGTGGTCGGAGACGATGAAGCCCTGAATAGTCAGCCGCCGCTGCACGATGGTGAACATCTTCGGCGGACCGGCCATCGGCGCGGCGTCCTGGTATTCCGAGATGGCGCCGCAGAAGGCGACGCGGCCGAAATTGTTCAGCCGCTCGAACACGGCGTGGAAGATCCTGCCGCCGACATTCTCGAAGTCGGCGTCGATGCCCTGCGGACAGAGCTTGTCGAGCACCGCGCCGGTATCGCGCTCGGTCTTGTGATTGAAGCAGGCATCGTAGCCCGCCTCGCGCACCGCCCAGCGGCACTTGTCGTCGTCGCCGGCGCAGCCCACCACCTTCGCGCCGGCAAGCTTGGCGAGCTGGCCCGCCACCTGGCCAACCGCGCCCGTGGCGGCGGAGACGAACACCGTCTCGCCCGCCTTGGGCTTGCAGATGTGCCGGATGCCGTACCACGCGGTGAAGCTCGGCATGCCGAGCACGCCGAGATGGGCCGAGAGCGGCGCCATCGCCGGGTCGATCTTGCGCAGGCCCTTGCCGTCATGGAGCGTATGGGTGGCCCAGTTCAGCATGCCGATCACGGTGTCACCCTTGGCAAAGCGCGGGTTCTTCGACTCCACCACCTCGCCCACCGACCCGCCGGTCAGCGGTTTGTCGAACTCGAAGGGCGGCGTGTAGGAGCGCAGTTCCGTCATGCGCGGCCGCATGTAGGGATCGAGCGAGAGAAAACGCGACCGGATCAGCAGCTGGCCGTCGCTTGGCGCCGCCAGCGCGACGCTTTCCTGGCGAAAGCAATCCTGCGTCACGTCGCCCGCCGGACGCTTGCACAGCACGATCTGAAGGACGTCGGTCATGGGTCGTTCCTTTCGACAAAGTCGCTGCGCCGATAACCCTGCAGGTAAAGCAGGGCTGTGAGGTCGCCGTGATCGATGCACGCTTGTAGCTCGGCTGCGACCACGGGCTTGGCATGGAAGGCCACGCCCAGGGCCGCCGCCTTCAGCATCGGCAGGTCGTTCGCACCATCGCCCACGCTCAGCGTTTCGGCGCTCGACAGTCCGCGCTCGTTGGCAAGGCGCTGCAGCGTCGCGAGCTTGGCCTCCTTGCCCAGGATCGGCGGTTCCACCGTGCCCGACAGCACGCGGCCGTCATGCTTCAAGATGTTGGCGGCATCGAAGTCGAAGCCCAGTGCCTGGCGCACCAGCGCCGTGAAATAGGTGAAGCCGCCGGATACCAGCGCGCAGTACGCACCGTGCCGCTTCATGGTGGCGACCAG
This sequence comes from Reyranella sp., assembly GCA_035485695.1. Taxonomy (GTDB): domain Bacteria; phylum Pseudomonadota; class Alphaproteobacteria; order Reyranellales; family Reyranellaceae; genus Reyranella. The sequence goes on from DATHNU010000975.1 coordinate 9,288, forward strand.
GGTAGCGCCGCCCGGCGTGTAGCGGATGCGTCTGGCTGCTTCGTCAAGCCTGGCGATCGGCAGTCCCTTGAGCAGGCCCACGCGCTCCTCGACGGCGGCGGCGAAATCGATCTCGCCGTTCATGGCGCGCGCCGTGATGCCGGCGATCTTCTCGCGCAGGCCCAGGAAGTCGGCCAGCTCGTCCAGCATCTCGTTGCCGATCATGGTCGATTCCATATCGGCCACTAAAAGCTTCTTGCGCCGGCCGGCCGCCGGGACCACGACGCCATCGAGCGCGGTCGTGGTCACACCGGTCGACGGGCCATCAAACGGGATGTCGCAGGCAATTTCGGGCGCCAGCCAAGCGGGCGTGCCGACCGTGGCATCTTGGGCGCGCAGCACATCGATGGCGTTTGCGATCGCGCCGTCGTTCAACGCGGGATGGGCCGGACTCGAGATCAGGACAAGGACGTTTTTCACGCTCCGCCTCTAGCGGTGGCGCGCTGGATTTGCAAACAATTCGCCCGCCATGGCCCCGCAGCGCGTCATCGTCATCACCGGCCCGACCGCCAGCGGCAAGTCGGCGCTGGCGCTTGCGCTCGCCCAGGCGCGGCGCGGCACGGTGATCAATGCCGACGCCATGCAGACCTATGATGCTTTCCCGATCCTGACCGCGCAGCCCACGGCGCGCGAACAAACGGACGCGCCGCACCGGCTCTATGGTGTGCTGCCGCTGTCGGAGACGTTGTCGGCCGCGCGCTGGCGGAGCTTGGCTTCGGCCGAGATCGAGCGCTGCCTTGCCGAGGGTCGCACGCCCATCCTGTGCGGCGGCTCGGGTCTTTATCTCCGGACATTGATGCAGGGCATCGCCGCCATTCCCGAGTCGCCGGCCGGCCTGCGCGACCAGGCCAATGCCGAATGGCAGGCGATGGGCGCCGACGCCTTCCGCGCGCGGCTTGCCGAGCAGGATCCGGCGATCGTGACGCGGCTGAAACCCGGCGATCGCCAGCGCCATGTCCGCGCCTGGGAAGTCTGGCGGGCGACCGGTCGGCCGCTCAGCACCTGGCAGCAAGGCGAGGGTGAGGTGGTGCGCTGGCGCTTCGCCACGGTGCTTTTGGCGCCCGAGCGCGGCTGGCTGCGCGCCCGCATCGAAAGCCGCTTCGATGCCATGTTGAAAGCCGGTGTGCTGGCCGAGGTCCGTGCCGTCTTCGATCGCGCGCCCGATCTACGCTGGCCCGGCCTCAAGGCCCATGGCGCGCCAGAGCTGTTCAGCCACTTCCGGGGCGAGCTGTCGCTCGACGAAGCGCGCCGGATTGCCATCGATCACACCCGCCAATATGCCAAACGCCAGATGACGTGGTTTCGCCATCAGATGACACCAGATCTGGTGTTGGACCCGCAGGTTAACCCAGACTTTGAGCAGGCTGAGAAATTATTGACCAATTCGGGGGTCTGAAACTTTACATTTCGTGCTGATTTCGGTTGACCCTCCCAGACCCCGGTTCTAACTTCCGCGCCGCCGCAAACCTCGTTTTGCGGC
>DATHNU010000976.1:0-2709 GCA_035485695.1 Reyranella sp.
CCCCTCGCCGGTCATCCCACGAACCCTGCCGGTCGTCACAATTCACGGCAAGTTCAAGGAGTTGACGGTTAGGAAGCGGCGCCTGTCACGACAAACGCTCAAGGTGCTCCCATGAATCGACGTAAGCTCATGACGCTGGCCAGAGGACTGCCGCTGATGTCGACCGCCTATGCCCAAAGCCCCCAATCCGCCTTTCGTCGCAGCCGCCCGGGTGAGCCATCCTGGCCTTCGGCGGCGCAATGGGCCGAGCTCGACACGAAAGTGGGCGGTCAGCTCGTCGAGGTGCGCTCGCCGCTCGAGGCTTGCCGCAGCGCGCCCGAGAGTGCGGAGTGCGCGGCGGTCTTCCGCGGCCTCAAGAACCCCTGGTACATCGGCGACAATGTCGCGCTCACCCAGACCAGCGGCTGGGTCGATGCCTGGACGTCGGCGCCCAGCGCCTATGCTGTCGCCGCGCGCGGCACTGCCGACGTGGTGGCGGCCGTGAACTTCGCGCGCACGCACCGGCTGCGGCTGGTGGTGAAGGGCGGCGGCCACAGTTACCAGGGCACGTCGAACGCGGCCGACTCGTTGCTGGTCTGGACGCGGCCGATGAATCGAATCGACATCCACGACGCCTTCACGGGCCAGGGCTGCAGCGACGCCGCGCAGCCCGCGGTATCGATCGGCGCCGGTGCGGTCTGGCTGCACGCTTATGCCGCCGTCACCAAGGCCGGCCGCTACGTGCAGGGCGGCGGCTGCCTCACCGTGGGCGTGGCGGGCCTGGTGCAGAGCGGCGGCTTCGGCAGCTTCTCAAAGCGTTACGGCTCGGCGGCCGCCAGCCTGATCGAGGCCGAGGTGGTGACGGCCGACGGCGCCGTGCGCATCGCCAACGCCTGCACCAATCCCGATCTGTTCTGGGGTCTGAAGGGTGGCGGCGGCGGCAGCCTGGGCGTGGTCACGCGGCTCACCTTGCGCACCCACGAACTGCCGAAGTTCTTCGGCGGCGCGTTCGGCGCGGTGAAGGCCACTTCGGACGCGGCGTTCCGGCGGCTGATCGAACGCTTCGTCGCCTTCTATCGCGACGCGCTGTTCAATCCGACGTGGGGCGAGCAGGTCAAGTTCTACGGCAGCAACGTCTTCGAGATCGCAATGATCTTCCAGGGCATCGACCGCGATCAGGCGGAAGCGGCGTGGCAGCCTTTCACTTCCTGGATCGCGGCGCAGGGCGGCGACTACACCACCGTCGCGGCGCCGATGTTCTTCGCCGCGCCGGCGCAATATCTGTGGGATGCCGAATTCCTCAAGAAGAACGCGCCGCAGATCGTGCTGAGCGACGACCGTCCCGGCGCGCCGGAGGGCAACGTGTTCTGGCGTACCAACCAGGGCGAGGCCGGCTGGTTCCTGCACGGCTATGAATCGACGTGGATGCCGGCGTCGCTGCTCGAGTCGTCGCGTCAGCCGCAACTCGTCGACGCCTTGTTCGCCGCTTCACGCCGGCGCACGACGTCGCTGCATTTCAACAAGGGCCTCGCCGGGGCGCCGGCCGAGGCGGTTGCAGCGGCGCACGACACCGCGACCAACCCTGCCGCTGCCGACGCCTTCGCCCTGGCCATCATCGCCGGCGAAGGGCCGCCGGCCTTCCCGGGAATCGCGGGCCACGAACCCGACCTGCCGCTCGCCCGCCGTAATGCGCGCGACATCGCCGCCGCGATGGCCGAACTGCGCAAGCTGGTGCCAAACCCCGGCTCCTACGTGTCGGAGTCGAATTATTTCGAAGCCGACTGGCAGGGCGCGTTCTGGGGGACGAACTATCCCCGGCTGCGGCAGGTCAAGGACAAGGTGGATCCCGACGGACTCTTCTTCGTCCATCACGGCGTCGGCAGCGAGGACTGGAGCGCCGACGGCTTCACGCGCCTGAAGTAGAGGCGCCTGGGGCCTTGGCTCGCTGGCCGATCTTGGGTTCGGTGCCTTTCAACAGACGATCGATATTCTGGTGGTGGCGTGCCCAGACCAGCGGCACCAGCAGGCTGAGCAGGATGGCTGCGCGCGGGTCGGCCAGGAACCAGGCGGCGATCGCCGCGACCAGGGCGGCCAGCAGCGTCGCCAGTGAGGAGTAGCGGAAGAGCGCGGCGAAGATGAGCCAGGCGGCGCAGCCGGTGGCGCCGACCGGCCATGACAGGCCCCACATCACGCCGAGTGTCGTGGCCATGCCCTTGCCGCCCTTGAAGGAGAGCCACACCGGAAACATGTGGCCCAGCACCGCGCCCGCCGCCGCGCCGACGGCGGCGAGTTCGCCCAGTTGGGCCGCGATCAGCACCGGCACCGCGCCCTTCAAGGCGTCGAGCAGCAAGGTGCCGGCGGCCAGTCCCTTGCCGCCAGTGCGCAACACGTTGGTCGCGCCGATATTTCCCGAGCCCATCTTGCGGATGTCGCCCAACCCCGCCGCGCGGGTCAGCAGCAGGCCGAACGGGATCGACCCCAGCAGGTAACCCAGCAGGAAAGGTCCCAGCAGAAGGACAAGGGTCGAGAGCATCGGGCTTAATCTTTGCTGGGAGCGCGCAACTCCAGTGGCGCTTTTCTCTGTGAACGCACGGAAGATTGCGCCACGGGAGTGGCGCGCTCCCAGCGATGACTCATCATGACAGCAGCCGCGACACGCATTATGGGCTCACGACCTTGCAGTTGGTCGAGTCGATGTAGGTCGTGGTCGGCGGTCCGATCAGCTCGGTG
>DATHNU010000977.1:0-4966 GCA_035485695.1 Reyranella sp.
GGCTCGACCGGCAGGCTGCGGCGCTCGTAGAGCCCCTTGGCCGCCACATTGTCCGGTTCGGTGCCGACCCAGGCCTCGACGCAGCCCAGCTCGCGGCCGAGCGCGAAGGCCGCCTCGAGCAGGCGGTTGGCGACGCCCTGGCGCTGCAAGCCCGGCGTCACGCCCACCTCGTCGATATAGAGCTCGGTCGGCCGCAGGTCCGGATGGCGATGCACCACGGCCGCCAGCTGTCCCACGATCTCGCCGTTCGACAGGGCAACGATAAGATGATGGCCCGGCGTGCCGAGATAGTGCGCCAGGGTCGCCCGGTCGACGGCGTTGTCGAACACGTCCGGCGCGATGCGCTCGAAGACATGTTCGTCGCCTGGTCCCAGGTATCTGATCTCGACGGTCATCGCAGGTTGGCCACGATAGACCGGGCGATGGTGGCGGGCGACTTGCCGCGCGGGCGATACCAGGTCGGCGTCCAGTTGAGCGAACCCAGGAGCTGCAGGCGCCACAGGCTGCGGTCCGTTCCGGCCGCCAGCGGCAGTGCCGCGATGAGCTGCACAAAGCGCTGCTCATAGCCGTCGCGCATCGCGACCAGCCGGCGGCGCAGGCGGGAGTCGAGACGGTGCAAATCGGCGGTCATGACCGCGGCATGGGCAGAGTCCGCAAGCAGCGATTCCAGATGGGCCTCGCAGGCCGCCTCCAGCCGCGGCCACGGCGCCCGCGGCCGAGCGATTGCGGCATCGACCGCTACGCCGATCTCGGCCACGCCCGCCGCATAGACCGCGGCTATAAGGTCGTTCTTGGACGGGAAGTGATAGTACATCGAGCCCGCCAGCATGCCGGCCTTGCCGGCGATGTCGCGCATCGAGGTCGCCTCGAAGCCGCCCTTGGCGAACAGGCGCGCGGAAACAGACAGCAGCTTTGCGCGGGACATGCCCCATCCTATCATCAATACCCGCACCAAACACTTGTTTGGTCAGCTTCCGGGCGCTAGCCTTTGCGCCATGTCCTATGTCTTCGACCTCGGCAATCCTGTCACCAACGCCAACCCGTTCCCCGAATTCGGGCGGTTGCGGGCGGAAGATCCGGTGCACTGGTCACCGGTCATGAAGGCGTGGATCGTCACACGCTATGCAGACGTGAAGCAGGTGGCTCTCAACAACCGACAGATCTCTGCAGACCGGCTGACGCCCTTCTTCAAGACCAATCCCGAGTATCAGCGCGGCTCGATCGAGAGCCTGGTGCGCTACCTCAATCACTGGATGGTGTTCCGCGACCCGCCGGACCATACCCGGCTGCGCCGCCTGTTCACCAAGGCCTTTACACCGACTGCCGTCGCCAACCTGCGGCCCAACATCGAGGACATCGTCGCCCACCTGATCGATACGATGCTGGCCAAGGCGCGGCGCGGCGAGACGGTCGATTACGTCACCGACTTCGCCTATCCCCTGCCCGCCTCGGTGATCATGGATCTCCTGGGCGTGCCGCGGGCGGATCTCGAACGCGTGAAAGTATGGTCCGACGACATCGCGCTGTTCATCGGCACTGCGCAGGTCGCCGGCAACAAGTACCTGCGGGCCGAGGCCGGCGCCAAGGCGATGTCGGATTATTTCCGCACCCTGGTCGAGGCGCGCACCGCGCAGCCCACCGCCGACATGATCAGCCAGCTCGTGCTGGCGCGCGACGACCGCGACGCGCTCTCGACCGACGAGATCATCGGTACGGCCATCCTGCTGCTGTTCGCCGGCCACGAGACCACGGCCAACCTGATAGGCAACGGTTTCCTCTATTCGATGAAGCACCGCGACCAGTGGGAACGGCTGGTCGTCCAACCGTCGATGGCCGAATCGGCGGTCGAGGAATATTTGCGCTATGACGGCCCCTCGGGCGCGCTGGCGAGGGTTGCCGCCGCCGACCTCGAGATGGGCGGCAAGACCATCCGCGAGGGCCAGCGGGTCTTCGCCTTCATGAACTCGGCCAACCGCGACCCCGAGGCGTTCGACGATCCCGAGCGCTTCGACATCGGCCGGGCGCAGAACCCGCACGTCACCTTCGGTCATGGCATTCATTTTTGCCTGGGCGCGCCGCTCGCCCGACTCGAGGCCGAGATCGCCGTCACCCGCCTGGCCGAGCGGCTGCCGCATATCCGGCTTTGCGGGACCGAGCCGGAGTGGCACGATTCCCTCATCCTGCGTGGTGTAAAGAGTCTGCCCGTTGCGCTCTCCTGAGGGGATCAACATGCGAGCGATGATCTGCCGCCGATGGGGCGGTCCCGAAGACCTGCGGTTGGAAGAGGTCGAGCCGGCGCCGCTCGAGCCGGGCCAGGCGCGCATCGGGATCAAGGCCGCCGGCGTAAGCTTCGCCACGACGCTGGTGATCGCCGGCAAGTACCAGCGCCGCCCGCCCTTCCCCTTCGCGCCCGGCACCGAGGCGTCGGGTGTGGTGATCGAGGTCGATCCCGCCTGCAAGCGTCTGAAGGTCGGCGACGAGGTCGTGGCGGTGCTCGACTGGGGCGGGCTCGCCGAGGAAGTCGTCGCCCACGAGGTCAATGTCTTCCCCAAGCCCAGGAACGCGGGCTTCGTTGAGGCCATTCAGCTGGCCATCTCCTATCCCACCTCGGCCGGCGCCCTCACCTGGCCGGTGGCGCTCGACGTGCAGAAGGGCCAGACGCTGCTGGTGCATGCCGCCGCAGGCGGCGTCGGCATGGCCGCGGTCGAGATCGGCAAGATCCTGGGCGCCACGGTGATCGCCACCGCGGGCGGGGCGCGCAAGACGGCGTTCGCCAAGGCGCACGGCGCCGATCATGTCATCGACTACAGCACCAGCGATTTCCGCGACGAAGTGCTGAAGCTGACCGGCGGCCGCGGCGTCGATCGTGTCTACGATCCGGTGGGCGGCGAGGTGTTCGCCCAGTCGCTGCGCTGCATGGCGGTCGAGGGCCGCATCTGCCCGATCGGCTTCGCCGGCGGCACCATACCGCAGATCCCGGCCAACATCCTGCTGATCAAGACGCTGGCCGTGACCGGCTTCAACTACGGCTACTATGTCGGCTGGAGCCCGCACGATGCGCGCTTCGAACAGGCCCCTCGCACCTTTGCCCTGATGGAACGCATCCGCGGCTGGTGCGAGGCCGGGCTTTGCCGGCCGCACGTCGACCGCACCTTCCGCCTCGACCAGGCGGCCGAGGCGATGCGCGCGCTGCTCGAACGATCGGTGACGGGGCGCGTCGCCATCGTCATGGAGCGGTGACGGCCCTGCCGGAGCCTCGGGAATCGTCAGGGCGGTGATCGTCATGCCAATCCTTTCCCACCAGCATAGAGGGCGCGGGAGCGCCGAGCCCCGGCCGCACACCATGAGTGGGGCCGCGTGCGGCCGTGATGACGGCAAAATGCTGTCAGGTCTTTGCCACCTTTTCAGCGCCATCCTCGCCGGCAAAGGCAAAAATCCCTGCAACTCGTGGTGAGAGCTGGCGTTTTTTGAGAGGGGCATGGTTGCGAGTCGGGTCTTGAACCGACGAACCGTCGCTCCAACGTTACAGCACGGAAGGGAGGATGAAGCCCTTGACCCACTCTATCCGACCAAGCCGCCTGCTGGGCGCCATTCTGATCGTGGCCGCGGCCGCGACTCTTGCCGGCTGCGGCGTCGTCGCAGCACCGGTTCGTGTCACCAGCGCCGCCGTAAAGGTGGTGCCGGGAGCCGGCGACGTCGTCGCGGCGCCCCTGGACGTCACGGCGGACACCATCGACTGAGCGTTAGCCGACACGCCGTTGCGGCGTGTCAGCGGGTGACCATCTCGACCTGCGTCAAGCGGCCTGCATCACAGCAGCTTTTCGACAGTGATCGGCAAATCGCGCACCCTCTTGCCCGTGGCGTGATAGACGGCGTTGGCGATGGCGGGCGCCACCGACACAGCCGTCAGCTCGCCCAGCCCTTTGGCGCCGAGCGGACTTGCTTCCTCATCGAACTCGCCCACGAAAAGGGCTTCCAGCTCGGGAATATCGGCATTGGTCGGCACGAGGTAGCCGGAGCAGTTGCGGTGGAGGAAGCGGCCCAGGACGGGATCCGTCTCGGACTGCTCGAGCAGCGCCTGGCCCACGCCCCAGATGATGCCGCCGATCGCCTGGCTGCGCGCGGTTTTGGGATTGATGATGCGGCCTGCGTCATAGGCGCCGACAAACCGGCTCAGCCGCACCAGGCCGAGCTCCGGATCGACGCGCACTTCGGCAAACACCGCGGCGAAGCTGAAGATGGCTTTCGGTCCTTGCGCCTCCTCCACCGGATCGTAGTCCGCTTCGGCCACCAGGGTGGAAAGCCCGTTGCGCGCCAGGAGCTCGGCATAGCCGATGTTCACCTTGTCCTTTGTAAGCGCCATCACCTTCTCGCGGGCCGCCTTCGCTGCCAGCAGGACCGCGGCTCCGGCGTTCGCCATCGTCGCCGAGCCAATAGCGGCATGCGACGCTGGCAACCGCGTGTCGCCCAGCCGCACCGTCACTTTCTCCGGCACCAGACCAAGCGCATCGGCTGCCACCTGCTGCATCACCGTGTAAGTGCCGGTGCCGATATCATGCATGCCGGCCTCGACCAGCGCTGAGCCGTCGCTGCGCAGCGTGACCCTTGCCTTTGCCGGCCAGCGCCAGTGCGTATAGATCGCGCCCGCCATCCCCTGCCCGACCAAGTAGCGGCCGTCGCGCATCGAGCGTGGCTCGGGCGTCCGCTTCTCCCATCCGAACCGCGCCGCGCCCTCGGTCAGGCACCGGCGCATGGCACGGGTGGAGAACGGCCGGCCGCTCAGCGGATCGATCGCGGTGTCGTTCAGGAGTCTCAACGCCACCGGATCGACGCCGGTTTCGTACGCCAGCTCGTCCATCGCGCTTTCCAGTGCGAAATGCCCCAGCGCCTCGTGCGGCGCGCGCATGGCCGTCGGCGTGTTGCGATTGACATGGACGATCTTGTGGTTGGTCGCGATGCCGCCGCT
>DATHNU010000978.1:0-3485 GCA_035485695.1 Reyranella sp.
GCTGCTGCGTTATGCGGATCTGCATCCCCTCATCCTGGTGATGGAGGACTATCACTGGCTCGATGCGTCGAGCGTGGAGGTGCTGAACGAGCTGTTCGGCGAAATGGACGCAGTCCGTCTCGCCCTGCTGGTGACCACGCGCCCCGAGCGCCGCCCCGGCTGGCGCCATCTGACCCAGCAAGGTGACGGCCACGGTCCCAAGACGGAGATCGAGCTCAAGCGCCTGACGGCGGGCCAGGCGGATCACCTCCTGCAGGAACTGATTGGCGGCTCGGACGAACTGGCGCCGCTGCGGGCGCATATCATCGCACGGGCGGATGGAACGCCCTTCTTCCTGGAGGAGTTCGCCCGGTCGCTTCACGAGTCGGGGGCCATCGCCGCGGGCGCGCCCCGCCTGACGAACATCGTCATTCCCGCGTCGGTGCAGTCCATATTGGCGGCGCGCATCGACCGGCTGGCGCCGCTTCACAGGCGCATTCTGCAGATCGCCGCCGTCATCGGCCGTGATGTCCCCTTGCCCTTGCTGGCCGCCCTTGCCGACATGCACGAATCGACCCTGACGCGCGAGATCGCCGTCTTACGTGCCGCCGGATTTCTGGTCGAGGTCAACCTGCGGACAGGCATCGTCCACAGTTTCTCGCATGCGCTGACGCAGGCCGTCGCCTACGACACCCTGCTTCGCAGCGACCGGCGGGGGCTGCATGAACGTGTCCTGCGGGCGATGGAGACACAGAGTCCCGGCCAGCGCGACAGCGCCGTCGACGATCTGGTGCACCATGCGGTTCTCGCGGAGGCGTGGCCCGAGGCCGCGCGCTACGCGCTGGCCGCCGGCGAGCGCGCGAGCCGTCGCTCGGCTCTGACGGAGGCGAAGGCCTATCTGGAAACGGCGATCGCTGCCTTGAGCCAGCAGCCGCCGAGCATTACCACCATGACGCAGGGAATCGACGCCCGTCTCAGCCTGCGCGGCGTGCTCGCGACGATGAACGATACATCGGGGATTCAGGAATACCTGAAAGAAGCCGACAATCTCGCCGAACTGGCCGGCGACCAGCTCAATCTTGCCCGCGTGTATATCAGCCGCGGCGCGATGCTGTCCCATGCCGGGGATCTGCCGGGCGCTGTCGAACTGAGCCGGACAGCGCTCGATATCATGCGTACGGCCAGCGACAGTGTCGGGATCGTCAGCGCCGCTTTCTCGCTCGCCCAGGCGCTGTGGTATTCAGGCGATCTCGACGATGCGCGGCAGATGTTGCTGTCCAACCTCGGACATGCGCGCAGTGAAAGCGGCCAGCGGCGCAGCACGGCCACCTTCGTCCTGCCGTCGGTGGTGTTCTTCTGCTATCTGGCGCGTATTCAAGGAGACTTGGGCGACAGCGCCGCTGGTTTCGAGGCGGCGAGGGAAGCGCGCTCGATCGCCGACAGGCAAGGCCATGCCTTTGATCAGGTGCTGGTGAACACCTATGAAGGAGCATTGTTGCTGGCGAGCGGGCAATTGCCGAAGTCGATCGACCTGCTGGAGCGCGCGCTGAGCGTCGCGCGGGCGAATGAAATCGAATGGCACATTCCCTTGATCGCCTGCCTGCTCGGGCGCGCCTACGTGGAGACCGGGCGCCACGCCGACGCGCGGAAGCTGCTTCAGCAGGCTTCGGCTCTTGCCGATCGCAGCCGGCATATTGCGAAACGTCTGCTGTGCAGCCCGCCGCTGATGCGCGCCCTCGCCGAGGGACGGGATGGCGACCTTGGGGCGGCGAAGGATCTGGCCATCGTGACGTTGCGCGAGGCCACCGCACGGGGCTTCCGGCCGATCGTCGTCCAGACGCAGCTTGCGCTCGCGCGCGTCCTCACTCTGGCCGGCGAGGCCGAGTCGGCGCGAACCGCGCTGCAAGAGGCCGCTGCGTTGGCCAATCAACTGGGCCTGCTGCGCGAGGAGAACGAGGCACGGCAAGGCCTGGCTGCCGTGCCGTAGCTTGCCGCGCGCGACGACGGCAGCGCCGCCGCCCTCAGTGTCTGTCTCGTCGCTACTCCGCCGCCATCCGGCGGGGCTGCGCCGCATCGAGCGCCGCAGAGAGGCGCGGCGGCGACATCGGCAGGTCGACCATGCGCACGCCGGTGGCGCGGGCGATGGCGTTGCCGACCGCGGCGACCGGCGGAACGATCGGCACCTCGCCGACACCGCGCACACCGTAGGGGTGCTGGGGATTGGGCACTTCGACCAGGATGGTCTCGATCATGGGCAGGTCGGAGGCGACCGGCATACGATAGTCGAGGAAGCCTGGATTCTCGAGCTTGCCCTTGGAGTTGTAGATGTACTCCTCATTCAGCGCCCAGCCGACGCCCTGCACGGCGCCGCCCTGGAGCTGGCCCTCGACGTAGGAAGGATGGATCGCGGTGCCGACATCCTGCGCCGCGGTGTAGCGGCCGATGGTGACGCAGCCGGTATCCTCGTCGACCTTGAGGTCGACGCAGTGCACGCCGAAGCCCGGGCCCGCGCCCGTGACGTTGAGCTGGGCATGGCCGTTGATCGGACCGCCGGTCCGTCCCGCCTGGGCGGCGAGATCGGCGATGCTGAGCGGCTCGAAGGTGCCGACATTCGCGCCGGCGGGCTTCGCCATGCCGTTCTCCCAGATCACGCCCTCCGGATCGACCTTCCAGATCTTGGCAGCGCGCACCTTCAGCTCGCGAATGAGGTCGCGCACCGAGTTCACCACGGCAAGGCCGGTGGCGAAGGTGACGCGGCTGCCGCCGGTCACGAAGTTGAAGCCGATCGACGCCGTATCGGCGATCACCGGCCGCACCTTGTTGTAGTCGACGCCGAGTTCCTCTGCCGCCATCAGAGCGAGCGAGGCGCGGCTGCCGCCGATGTCGGGATTGCCCGAGATCACCGTCACCGAGCCGTCCTCGCCGACGTGGCTGGCGGCGCTGGAATCGGCGCCGATGTTGAACCAGAAGCCGGCAGCCACGCCGCGGGCATAGCCGTGCTTGACCGGCGTGCGGTAGTGCGCCGAGTGCTGCACGGCCTCGAGCGTCTCGACCATGCCGATGGTGTTGAAGGTGACACCATAGGCCGTCTTGGTGCCCGCCTTGGCGGCGTTCTTCAGGCGCAGGTCGATCGGATCCATGTCGAGCTGCTGCGCCAGGATGTCGATCGTGGACTCGACGGCCCATGCCGAGATCGGCGCACCGGGCGCGCGATAGGCCGCGACCTTGGGCCTGTTGCTCACGACATCGAAGCCCTCGATGTAGATATTGTCTATGTCGTAGCAGGCGAAACTGCACATGCAGGCCGGCCCGACCGGCGAGCCCGGGAAGGCGCCCGCCTGCATCTCGACGGTGCACTCCGCGGCAACGATGCGGCCATCGCGGGTGGCGCCGATCTTGACCTTGACGTTGCCGCCCGGCGCCGGACCTGATGCGCGGAAGACCTCCTCGCGCGTCATCGTCATCTTCACCGGCTTGCCGGACTTTTGCGACAGCCGGATGGCGAG
>DATHNU010000979.1:0-2798 GCA_035485695.1 Reyranella sp.
TCCCTTCGACTTCGCTCAGGGCAGGCGCCTCGCTCAGGATGACAAATGGGGCTGTGTCAGGCGTTTGCGATTCTCAATCAGTCCGTCTTGACCTTCGCCGCCTTGACCAGCGGCACCCACTTGTCGACCTCGGCCTTCTGGAACTCGGCCAGCCAGCGCGCCGTCTGCTGCTCGGCAGGCGGGATCTCCTGGCCGAGGTCGGCAAAGCGTTGCCTGACCCTGGGGTCGGCCAGCGCCTCGCGCACCGCCTTGTTCAGCGTCTCGACCACCGCGTCGGGCGTCCCGCGCGGCACCCACAGCGCCTGCCAGACCGAGGTGTAGAAACCCGGCAGGCCGGCTTCGTCCGTCGTGGGGATGTCCGGCGCCGCCGGCAGGCGGGCCGGCGCGGTGACGGCCAGCGCCTTGACCTTGCCGGCCAGGACCTGGGGCAGGGAGTTCGACGGCTGGTCGATCATCATGTCGATCTGGCCGGCCAGCAGGTCCTGCAGCGCGGCAGAGGCGCCGCGATAGGGCACGAACTGCACGGTCGTGCCGCTTTGTTGCATGAAATAGAGCACCGACGTGTGCGCGACCGTGCCGTAGCCGCCGCCGCCGTCCGTGACCTTGCCGGGATTTGCCCTGACCCAGGCCAGAAACTCGCGCAAGTTCGCCGCCTCCAACGACTTTCTGACGAGGATCAGCTGCGAGTTTGTGGCGAACATCGCGACGGGCGCGAAGTCGCGCAGCAAGTCGAACGAGACCGGCTGCATGGCGCCAAGCGTGATGTGCGAGCCCTGGTTGCCGGAGATGATGGTGTACCCGTCGGCAGGGGATCGCGCCACACGCGTGATGCCGATCGCGCCGCCCGCGCCGGTCACATCTTCGATCACAACCGATTGGCCGAGCGTGCCCTGCATATGCTCGGCGAGAATGCGGCACAAGGTGTCCAGCGGACCGCCCGCCGAGAAGGGCACGATGATCGTCACCGGCTTGGCCGGAAAGCCCTGTGCCTTCGCTCCGGCCGGCCAGCCGATCGCGGGAAGGCTTGCAAGCCGAAGCAAAGCACGTCGTCGCATCGTGGCCTCCAGCAGCTCGGGATGATGCTCGGCAACGCAACGCGCCTTGGCGAACACTGGCATCGGCGTCAAAGGCTGGCAAGGATCGGGCGCGACGGTCGACGCTGGCGCCGGCCTCGCCCTATATTCCACGGCAGTCTCGGCTTGGAGAGCGCACCCATGGCCGCCGGGGCGCCGCGAATTTCAGGATGAGCATCATCATGGCCGATCATTTCCACGAGGCCAATCGTCGGCGCTGGGATGCGGGGTCCGCATCCTGGGCAAGTCGCGCCGATGCGCGGGGCATCTGGAGGAAGTGCCACCTCGACGCCTCGCTCGCGCTGCATTCGGCCGAACTCAAGTGGCTCGGCGATATCGCCGGCAAGAGTGTCGCGGTACTCGGCAGCGGCGACAACCAGGTTGTCTTCGCCTTGTCCGGCCTGGGAGCGAAGGTGACCAGTGTCGACATCTCCGGCCAACAGATCGAGGTCGCGCGCCGTCGTGCCGCCGCGCTCGGCCTGACGGTGGACTTCGTGCAGGCCGATGTCGTCGACCTGTCGAGCCTGGGCGACGCCGCGTTCGACGTCGTCTACACGGGAGGCCACGTCGCCGTATGGGTTTCCGACCTGCGGCGTTGCTACGGCGAAGCGGCTCGAATCCTGAAGCCGGACGGCCTGCTGATCGTCAGTGAATATCATCCGTTCCGCAGGGTATGGAAGCACTCTGCGACCAGCCTCGAACTCGGCTTCAATTATTTTGATCGTGGACCGCACCGTTTCGAGGTCGCACCGGATGTGCTGCGCGCCGCGCCCGGTGAATTGGAGCAGTTCGAATTTCACTGGACCGTTGCCGACTACATATCCGCAGTTCTTTCGTCCGGTTGTCGGCTCATCCACGCCGAGGAATTTGGTGACGGCAGTGGCTGGTGGGAGGGCGCGCCGGTCGGTGGCCTGCCGGAATCGCTTCTGCTGGTCGGCCGCCGCGACAGATAAGCGGAGCGACGAGCCATCGACGTCAGGGCCGGCGTCGACATATACTTCTCTACTTCTCCACGCTTCCGCTTTTGGGAGACTTCACATGTCCTCAGCCAGCCCGTCGAAAGCGGCGTCGCGGACCAACTCGTTTACGATTCCCAAGACCATGAAGGCCTGGGTACTGGGCGGTCCCGACGAGCTCAGCCTGGTCGAAAAGCCGGTTCCAGAACCCGGCCGCGCCGAGGTGCTGGTGCGCATCGACGCCATCGCCGTCTGTGCCACCGACATCGAGATCATCAGGCACGGCCTGCCCGCGATCATCGACGGCGGATCGCCCTTCAACAAAGGCTTTACGCCGGGTCACGAATATATGGGCACGGTGGTGAAGCTCGGTCCGACCGTCGACGAGTTCGAGATCGGCGATCGCATTACCGTCGAGGTGCACGCCGGCTGCGGCCGCTGCCAGCGCTGCCGCGAAGGCATGTACACGTCGTGCCTCAACTACGGCTTCCGCGAGAAGGGGCACCGCGCCAACGGCTTCAGCACGGACGGCGGCTTTGCCGAATACGCCGTCAACAGCGTCAACACCATGGTCCATGTTCCCGACGACATGTCCGACGAGGAGGCGACGCTGGTCGTCACGGCGGGCACCGCGATGTACGGCCTCGACGTCATGGGCGGCATCATTGCCGGCGAGCCTGTCGTCGTGCTCGGTCCCGGGCCGATCGGCCTCATGGGCGTCGGCGTCGCCAAGGCGCTGGGCGCGGGGCCGGTGATCCTGACCGGCACG
>DATHNU010000980.1:0-5196 GCA_035485695.1 Reyranella sp.
CGCATGTTCCTCTACATCCAGGACAATATCGATCCGCTGGTGACCTCCGTCTCGGCCTGCGTGATCGCCGTCACGGTGCTGGCGCTGGTGGCGCTCGACCGCGCCTACGGACTGGAACGGCTGCTGGTCGGAAGGAGCGACGATGGCCGATAGCGATTACGACGTCGCGGTCGTCGGCGGCGGCCTGGTGGGCGTCGCCACCGCCTGGGGGCTGGCGCGCGAGGGCTGCCGGGTCGCCGTGCTCGACGAGGGCGACCGCGCGGTGCGCGCAAGCCGCGGCAACTTCGCGCTGGTCTGGGTCCAGAGCAAGGGGCTGGGACTGGCGCCTTATGCCGGCTGGACGCTGCGCTCCTCCAACGCGTGGGCGGGCTTCGCCCAGACCCTGAAGGAGGAGACCGGGCTCGATGTCTGCTTCCAGCGGCCCGGCGGCTTCCACCTCGCCCTTTCCGAGAAGGAACTGGAGGTTCGCGCCAATACGCTGAAGCGTCTGCACAACCAGCCGGGCGTCGTCGACTACAAGACCGAGATTCTCGACCACGCGCAGGTCGCAAAGATGCTGCCGGATATCGGGCCCGAGGTGGTCGGCGGCAGCTATTGCCCGTTCGACGGCCACGTCAATTCGCTGCGCCTGTTCCGCACCTTGCACACCGCGATCAACGCGCGCGGCGTCACCTACCTGCCGAGCCACCGGGTCGAGGCCGTCGAGAAGGAAGGGGCCGTGTTCCGGCTGACGACGGAAAAGGGCGAGCTTCGCGCGGCCAAGGTGGCGCTGGCGGCCGGCAACGCCAACATGCGCCTGGCCCCCATGGTCGGCCTTTTAGCGCCGATGAAGCCCGAGCGGGGCCAGATCGTCGTTACCGAGCGGCTGCGGCCCTTCCTGAGCTATCCGGTCACGACCCTGCGGCAGACCGACGAAGGTACGGTGATGATCGGCGATTCGAAGGAAGAAAGCATCGACCCAAGCGGCCTCACCCTAGGCGTCAGTGCGACCGAGGCCGAGCGCGCCGTGCGGCAGTTCCCGTTGCTCGCCAATGTGAACGTCGTGCGCACCTGGAGCGCGATCCGCGTCATGACCAGGGACGGGTTCCCGATCTACGACGAGTCCGAGAGCCATCCCGGCGCCTTCACCGTCTGCTGCCATTCGGGCGTCACGCTCGCCGCCAATCATGCGCTGACGATTGCGCCGATGATTGCCCGCGGCGCCCTCGACAAGTCACTGGTCGCTCCCTTCAGCGCGCGGAGGTTTCATGTTCAAGAGGCTGGCTGAGACGGGGGCGCCGGTCGCGATCACCGTCGACGGCAAGGCGATGAGCGCGCGGACAGGCGACACGGTCGCCGCCGCGTTGCTGTCGGCCGGCATCGACCACTGCCGCACCACGCCGGTGACGGGTGCGCCGCGCGCCCCCTATTGCCTGATGGGAGTCTGCTTCGACTGCCTGGTCACGGTCGATGGCGTCGGCAGCCGCCAGGGCTGCCTGGTGCCGGTGCGCGAGGGCATGGCAATCGAGACCCAGCTCGGCAAGCGCGAGGCCGGGCGATGACGCACCTTCGTCGCTGCACTATCGCTGTCATCCCGAGCGTAGCGAGGGGCCATTACGGACCACCAAAGGTCCCTCGCTACGCTCGGGATGACAGGGTGCTTTGGAGCGCGGCCAAATGAACGCTTCGGACCTGGCACCCACCTATGATCTCGTCGTGGTCGGCGGTGGACCGGCCGGCCTCTCGGCGGCCTCGCTGGCGGCCCGCGCCGGCCTTTCGACCGTGCTGTTCGACGAGAATCCGGGCGTGGGCGGACAGATCTATCGGGCGATCACGTCGACGCCCATCACCGATCGCACCATCCTGGGCGAGGATTACTGGGCGGGCGCCGAGCTGGCCGCGGAGGCAAAGGCAAGCGGCGCGCTGATCGTGAACGGCGCCACGGTCTGGAGCCTCGATCCGCAAAGGATCGTCGGCGTCTCGATCGGCGGCAAGGCGCGCATGATCGAGGCCAGGCGCGTCATCATCGCCACCGGCTCGCAGGAGCGGCCGTTTCCGGTTCCCGGTTGGACTTTGCCCGGCGTCATGACGGCAGGCGGCGCGCAAACAGCACTCAAGGCGCACGGCCTGCTGCCGGACGGACGCACGGTGTTGGCCGGGACCGGCCCGCTGCTCTGGCTGCTGGCGGCGCAGATCCTGCGGGCCGGCGGGAAGATAGAGGCGGTTCTCGACACGACGCCGCGCCGCAATTGGCTGAGGGCACTCTTTCATCTGCCGGACTTCGCGCTGTCGCCGTATTTCGCCAAGGGCCTGAAGCTCTTGCGTGAAGTGCGGGCCCGCGCGCCCGTCATTCGCGCCGACAGGATCGAGGCTGTCGGCAACGACAGGCTGAGCGAAGTGGTGTTCGGTATCGGTGACGGCGAGCGCTGCATCGCGGCCGATCTCCTGCTGCTGCACCAGGGCGTCGTGCCCAACATCAATCTCGCCATCGCCGCCGGCGCCGCGCACGAGTGGAATGCGCGCCAGCTCTGCTTCCAACCCGTGCTCGATACGGATTTCGGCAGTTCCGTGCCAGGCATCGCGGTGGCGGGCGATGGTGCCGGCATCGCGGGCGGCACCGCGGCGGCCGAGCGCGGCCGCATCGCCGCCATCGCCGCCGTGCGCGCGCTCAAGCCCGCAGCCACGGTGCCCGATCCGCAAACCGTACGGCAGCGCCTGCAACGCGAGGAGATGGGCCGCGCCTTCCTCGACTGGCTCAATCGGCCGGCCGAATCCTTCCGCCAGCCCGAGGGTGACACCGTGGTCTGCCGCTGCGAAGAGGTGACGGCACGGCAGGTGCGCGACACGGCGGACATGGGCTGCGAGGGGCCGAACCAGATGAAGGCCTTCCTGCGCTGCGGCATGGGGCCGTGTCAGGGCAGGCTCTGCGGCCTCACCGTCACCGAGCTGATCGCCGCCCAGCGTGACACGACGCCGGCCGAGGTCGGCTACTATCGCCTGCGGCCGCCGGTGAAGCCGATCACCCTCGCCGAGCTCGCCTCGCTGCCGATCAGCGAGACCGAGCGCAAGGCGGTGGAGCGCTAGCATGACTCATCGCTGGGAGCGCGCCACTCCGTGGCGCTCATGCTTCGTTGGATCAGCAAGGACGCGCCACGGAGTGGCGTGTTCCCGGCAAAGATGAGCGCCCGCACCGCCGATGTCGTGGTGATCGGGGGCGGCCTGCACGGCTGCTCGACCGCGCTGCATCTGGCGTTGCGCGGGCTGAAGCCGATCCTGGTCGAGAAGGACTATGCCGGCCGCCATGCCTCGGGCGTCAATGCCGGCGGGGTGCGGCAGCTGGCGCGCCACCTGGCCGAGATCCCGCTGTCCATTTCCTCGATGGCGCTGTGGGAGAAGATCGAGGACTTGGTCGGCGACGATTGCGGCTTCGCAAGCCAGGGCACCGTGCTGGTGGCCGAAAACGAGGAGGAGCTGGCGGGCTTTCGGGCCCGCGTCGAGGATCTCCGGCTGAAAGGCTTCACGCACGAGGAGCTGATCGATCGCGCCGAGCTCAAGCGCCTGGTCCCGGCGGTCGCCGATCATTGCCCGGGCGGTGTGGTCTCGCGCCGCGACGGCGCCGCCGATCCGTTCCGCACCACCCAGGCGTTCCGCAAGCGCGCCATCGAGAAAGGTGCCGAGGTGCTCGAGGGCGTGACGGTGACGGGCCTGGCGCGCGCCGGCTCGGTCTGGCGGGTCGAGACCAGTGTCGGACCGATCGAGGCGCCCAAGGTAGTGAACGCGGCCGGCGCCTGGGCCGACCGCATCGCCGCTGCGCTAGGCGAGCCGGTGCCGCTCGAAGTGATCGCGCCCATGCTCATGGTGACCAGCCGGCTGCCCGCCTTCATCGAGCCGGTGGTGATCCTGCGCGGCCGCAAGCTCTCCTTCAAGCAGCTCGACAATGGCACCGTGGTGATCGGCGGCGGCCATCTCGCGGTGCCCTATCGCGACGAGAACCGCACGGTAATCGACTGGACCAAGCTCGCGACCAGCGCGCGCACGGTGTGGGAGCTGTTCCCGGCGATGCGCGCGGCCACCATCGTGCGCGCCTGGGCCGGCATCGAGGCGCGCATGCCGGACGACATCCCGGTGGTCGGACCGAGCCTCACCTCGGAGGGCGTGTTTCACCAGTTCGGCTTCTCCGCCCACGGCTTCCAGCTGGGGCCCGCCACGGGCGCCGTGATGGCGGAGCTGGTCGCCACCGGCGCGACCAACACACCGATCGACGGTCTCGGCATCGGGAGGTTCAAGCGCTAGGCGCGCCGCCAGTCGTAGCCCAGCCGCGGGAAGTGCACGGCGACCCGGCCGACGTCGGGATCGCGGCGCATCAGCGCGATCTCCTGCGTGTCGACGAAGCTCACCTCGCCCTCGACCCAGTCCCGGGCATTGTCGGCGGGCCGCACGCGCGCCTGCTCGCCGGGCAGGGGATCACCCTCCTGCGGATGCGACGTGCGCGCCGGCGCCGCTGGCTCTGCGGCACGCGCCGCGGCCAGCGCGACGGCCGGATCGATGTCGGCGCGCTGGCCGTGCTCGATCGCCGCCATGCGGTCGCGCCACGCCAGCAGGCGCGGGTAGGGCAGGAACTCGTGACGGCAGTCGATGTGGCGGCCCTTGAAGAACCAGACGACATGATAGGCCGCGAAGTCGGCGATGCAGGGCTGCTCGCCCAGCAGATAAGGCCGCCCGTCCTGCAGCATGTCGGCCAACCACTGGACCTGCGGGCGCACCAGATGGAGGTTGCGCACGGCCGCCTTGCGCACCGCCTCGATCGACGGCGGCGGCAGGCCGTGCAGGCGCGCACGGTCCTCGTGCAGGCCGGCCGGCATGTGGTCGGCATTGATGCCCGAGACGAACAGCGCCACCGGCCGCATGAACTGATGCTCGGCCCACCAGGCGAGGGCCTCGGCGGCGCCGCGGGTCGCGGCCGGAAAGAGCGTGGGCTCGGGCACGCGACGCTCCAGCTCGCGGGCGATCAGGCGCGTGTCGCACCACAGGTCGGCGCCCTCCTGCAGCACCGGGATGCGGCGATAGCCGCCGGTCAGCGGTGCGAGGTCGGGCTTGGGCAGGATCGGCGGCTGCTCGACGCCGCGCCACGCCAGGCCCTTGAAGCCCAGCATCAGTCGCGCCTTCTCGGCGAAGTTGGAGAAGTCGTAGTGGTGGAGGATGAGGCCCGGCACTCTG
>DATHNU010000981.1:0-4419 GCA_035485695.1 Reyranella sp.
AATGCCGAGCCCGTAGAGCGACAGCCGGTTGGCCGTCGCCCAACGCACCGCGGGCTTGTCGAACAGCGGCACCAGCATGGTCTCGAAGAAGCGCCGCTGCTCGTCCAGCGAACGCGCGCTCAAAAGGTCGCGCAGGTCGACGCCGTAGAGCCGGGCGGCGGCATGGGCGAGGCCGATGAAGCGGCCGAGCACGCCATGGTGATAGGCGTTGCGGGCGAAGATCGAGATCCGCCGGCGGCCGAGATGCTGCAGGCCGCGGCTCTCCCAGTAGGCGCGGCTCTGCCGGTCGAGATGAGGCGCGATCAAGCGGTGATAGGCCGCGACGTTGGCCGGATCGTCGGCCGTGCCGAAGAAGCCGTAGAACGCCTGCCACGACGGCAGGTGGGTGGCGGCGACCAGCTTCAGCCGGTTCAGCGCCACGTGGGCCCGGCTGAGATCGACAGCCGTGATGCGCGCGGGGTCGGCCGTCAGATAGGAGAGCACGTTGCAGCCGCCCGAGGCGATGGCCACCACGTGCGAGTCCGGCCCGAGCGCCAGCGCCTCGAGGTCGATCTCGGGATCCTCCCAGATCTGGGTGTAGACGAGGCCGCGGAAAAGCCGTTCGAACAGCCGCTCCAGCAGGCCTTCCCGGGAAAAGGCGCGATTGCGGCGGACCGCATCTTTCAGTCGGACGTGACTCTCAGTCCGCGGATCGACCACCCAAATCCACTCCGGATCGCCTCAATCCCCTATATATAGCCCACCATCGATGCCAGTTTGATGACGGCCGTCCTGTGAGCGGTGAGTCGATTTCGACGAGCCGTTGACCGTACGCAGCGGGCGTTTGGTTCCGCTTATCAACTGGCGATAGATCTCGACATAGTCACCGGCCATGCGACGGGCCGTGAAGCGCTCCTCGAAACGTGTGCGAATCCTGTCGCGCGACAGATGTGAGAGCTGCTTGTCGATGATGGCGGCTGCGGCCACTTCGCTGTCGACGATGAAACCGGTCAGCCCGTGCTCGACGACTTCGGGCACCGAGCCGCTGCCATAGCCGATCACCGGCGTGCCGCAGGCCATCGCCTCGATCATCACCAGGCCGAACGGCTCGGGCCAGTCGATCGGCATGAGCAGCGCCAGCGCGCCGCTGAGAAAATCGGATTTGTCCGCGTCGCCGATCTCGCCGATGTAATCGATGCCCGACAGCCCGAGCAGCGGCCGGATCTCGCGTTCGAAATAGTCGCGATCGGCGCGGTCCACCTTGGCTGCGATCTTGAGCGGCAATTTGCAGCGCTGGGCGATCCGGATCGCACGGTCAACCGCCTTCTCCGGCGCGATGCGGCCCAGGAAGGCAAGATAGCCGGGTTGCACCGCGCGCGGCTCCAGGAGGTTGACCGGCAGGCCGTGATGGACGGTCCTGAGCCAGCGCGCCTGAGGCAGGGGGCGGCGCTGGGATTCGGAGATCGAGATCACCGGCACCGAGGTGAAGGCATTGAACACCGTCTGGTGCTCGGGCAGGTCGAGCCGGCCGTGCATGGTGGTGATGAAGGGCGTGGCCTGCCGCGAGAATACCGAGAAGGGAAAATAATCGAGGTGAAAATGCAGGATGTCGAATTCGCCGACACGCTGTCGCACCTGCTCCAGCATGGCCATGTGCAGCGCCATCGGATCGCGCACGGAATTGTCCAGGCGCAGGGCGCGCGGCCACATCGGCTCGAGCTTCGCCGAGGTCTGCGAATCGCCGCTGGCGAACAGCGTGACATCGTGGCCAAGCGCCACCAGCTCTTCGGTAAGCCACGAAACGACGCGTTCGGTGCCGCCGTACAGTTTCGGGGGGATGGCCTCGGTCAACGGTGCAATCTGAGCGATACGCATGAGAAGTATCTCCTTTGAACACGGACAGTGCGGCAGCCAGACGTTAGCGAACCCCGGCGGAGGCCGGGGTTCGGCAGGTGAGCGATTCCGATGGGGGTGAAATGCAGCAGATGAGCGGCAGCCATCTTTTTGTCACAGCAAATCTCCGGATATAGTCGTAACGGTTTTGGAGGCTTGCGCGTTGCAAGTTTTCCGGATGGATGGACTCAGCAGCTACGCCGAACGGCCCATTGCATTTCTGCTGCGCTATGTGCGCCGGCGGATGCTCGCGCATGTCGCGATTCTGGCGGCAGTGCTGGGCGCGGTCGCCTGCTCGGTAAGCACACAATACGGTGTGAAATTTCTCGTCGACACGCTCTCCGCCGGCCCGCGCGGCAATGGCGTGTGGATCGCGTTCGCAGTTCTTGTGTCGCTGATCGCCGCCGACAATCTGTTGTGGCGACTCGCCGGCTGGATCGCTAGCCATGCCTTTGTCGGCGTCACTGGCGACTTGCGCAGCGAACTGTTTCGTCATCTCACGGGCCATGCGCCGAGCTATTTTACCCAGCGCTTGTCAGGGACCCTGACCGGCCGCGTGACCGCGACGTCGAACGCCGCCTTCGCGGTCGAGAATCTCTTCATCTGGAATGTACTGCCGGCCTGCGCGGCGACCTTCGGCGCCATCGCCTACCTGGCGGCGGTCAGCCTGCCCATGGCGACGGCGCTGCTGGCGATCGCCACGTTCGTCATGCTGCTGCTGTTCCGGCTGGCCGCCCGCGGCACGCCGCTCCATCACGGCTTCGCCGACCGGGCCGCGCGGGTCGAGGGCGAACTGGCCGATGTCATCGGCAACATGCCACTGGTCAGGACCTTCGGCGCCATCGGCCGCGAGCACAGCCGCTTCGACCGCACCGTCGACAGCGAGATGAGCGCCCGCCGCCGCAGCCTGCAATACCTCGAGGGGCTGCGCCTGTTGCATGCGGCCCTTACCATCGTGCTGACGGTGGCGATTCTGGCCTGGGCGATCGTGCTGTGGCAGCAGGGCCGGGCGAGCGCCGGCGACGTCGTGCTGGTCTGCACTTTGGGCTTCACCGTGCTGCATGCCACGCGCGACCTGGCGGTGGCGCTGGTCGACGTCACCCAGCACATGGCGCGCCTCGCCGAGGCCATATCCACCCTGCTGCAGCCGCACGACTTGCGCGAACATCCCGAGGCGGTGCCGCTGGTGCCGCGGCGCGGCGGCGTGGCGTTCGAAGGTGTGGCGTTCGAGAACGTGTCCTTCGCCTATCCCGGCGGCAGCAAGGTGTTCGAGGATTTCAACCTGCGGATCGCCGCCGGCCGCCGCACCGGCCTGGTCGGTCCGTCGGGCGGCGGCAAGTCGACCGTGCTGGCGATGCTGCAGCGCTTCCGCGACGTCGATCGCGGACGCATTCTGATCGACGGCCAGAACATCGCGCACATCACCCAGGAGAGCTTGCGCCGCGCCATCTCCTTCGTGCCGCAGGACATTTCCCTGCTGCACCGCTCCATCCTGGACAATATCCGCTACGGCCGGCCCGAGGCATCCGACGCCGAGGTGGTGGCGGCGGCTGAAGCCGCGCGCTGCCGCGACTTCATCGAGGCCCTGCCCAAGGGTTTCGCCACCGTCGTCGGCGAGCGCGGCACCAGGCTGTCGGGCGGCCAGCGCCAACGCATCGCCATCGCCCGGGCGCTCCTCAAGGACTCGCCCATCGTCCTGCTCGACGAGGCGACCTCCTCGCTCGACGGCGAATCGGAGGAATTGATCCGCCAGGCGCTCGACCGCCTGATGCGCGATCGCACCGTGATCGCCATCGCCCACCGCCTTTCGACCCTGCGCAGCTTCGACCGCATCGTCGTCCTCGATCGCGGGCGCGTGATCCAGGACGGCACGCCCGAAGAGCTGTTGCGCCGCGACGGCCCCTATCGCGCGCTGATGGACAGCGAACTGGCGCGGCTGCAAAAGGCGGCGTGAGACTGCCCACCTGATGGGCCACTTGACGGGATGTCCGGTTAGGCGGACCGTAGCACCGCCATGACCGATCCTGTCGACGCAAAGGGATTCGCCCTCTTCGAGACGCCCATTGGCACCTGCGGCATCGCCTGGGGGCCGCGCGGCATCCTGGGCCTGCAGCTGCCTGAGTCGTCCGCCGACGGAACACGCAGGCGCCTGCAGCGGCGCTGGAGCGGCGCCACCGAGATGACGCCACCCCCCGGGGTGCAACGTGCCATCGACCGCGTCCTGACGCTGCTCGCGGGCGAGACAGACGATCTCGGCGACATTCCCCTCGACCTCGAGGCGGCGCCCGACTTCCATCGCAAGGTCTACGAGGTCGCGCGCACCATCCCGCCCGGCCAGACCATGACCTACGGCGAGATCGCCAAGAAGCTCGGCGCGCCGCACGAATCGCGCGAGGTCGGCCAGGCGCTCGGCCGCAACCCCGTCGCCATCATCGTGCCCTGCCATCGCGTGTTGGGTGCCGACGGCAAGATGGGCGGCTTCTCGGCCAATGGCGGCGTCGCCACCAAGCGGCGCATCCTGGAGATCGAGGGCGCGTCAGCGGTCGG
>DATHNU010000982.1:0-2951 GCA_035485695.1 Reyranella sp.
CGGGCGCGCCAAGTTCGTGCGCATCGAACAGCTGGTTTACGACGCAGCCGATGCCGTCCCCGGCCTGGCGCCGACGCGCGCCGAGGTTTCAGCCGAAGCCGAGCTGCGCCAGTCGGACAAGGACGGCTGCGAAATCGACCAGGGCATCCTGTGCAACCAGTTCCTGGCCGACCCCGCGTGCGGCCTTCATCTCTGTCACGCCATGCTGCTGCCGCGCGCGGAATCGGCCGAGGCGCTGGCCAAATTCCTGCGCGATGGCCGGCTCGACCTCGGCTTTGCCCGGGTCGAGCGCCACGGCAAGGCGGCCGTGCTCCTGCTTGCCAACAAGCGCTTCCTGAATTCCGAGGACAACTCGACCCAGCCCGCGACCGAGATCGCGGCCGACGTCTGCATCCTCGATCCACAGAGCGAGGTCGCGGTGCTGCGTGGCGACGTCGTGCCCGACGGCAAGTATGCCGGGCGGCGCGTCTACAACGCCGGCATCAACCTCACGCATCTCTACTACGGCAAGATCCCGTTCCTGTGGTTCCTGGTCCGCGACCTCGGGTTCGTGAACAAGATGCTGCGCGGCCTGGCCAAGCCGGAGGTGTCGCCCGACGAGGTCTCCGGCGAGTCGATCGAGAAGCTCTGGATCTCGGCGGTCGAGACCTTTGCCATCGGCGGCGGCTGCCAGATCCTGCTGGCAACCGACTTCAACATCGCCGAGCGCGGCGCCTACCTCACCCTGCCGGCACGCAAGGAAGGCATCATCCCGGCGATGGCGAACCTCCGGCTGGCGCGCTTCGTCGGCGATCGCATCGCGCGCCAGGCGATCATGTACGAGCGGCGGATCGAGTGCGATTCCGATGTCGGCCGCATGATCTGCGACGAGGTCATCGAGCCCGCCGCCATGGACGACACCATTGCGCGCGTCATCGACCGGCTGACGGGCTCAGGCGTCGTGGGCTCGATCGGCAATCGCCGCGCGCTGAGATTCGCGGCCGAGCCGCTCGACACCTTCCGCCGCTACGCAGCCCTCTATGCCCGCGAGCAGGCCTACTGCCATTTCAGCCCGGCGCTGATTTCCAATCTTGAGCTCTACTGGAACGCCCAGAACCGGCGGGCGTGAAGCGTGTTCGAGACGCATACATTCACCTCACCCTGAGGAGCGGCCCGAAGGGTCGCGTCTCGAAGGGTGGGCACAGGACGGAATGTGTGGCCCATCCTTCGAGACGCACGCCTACGGCGTGCTCCTCAGGATGAGCCTTCTTGTTGTTGTCGTTCTGCGACGATCAGTGCTCGCGCGGCGCGTGCTTGCCCAAAATGCGCTGCAGGGTGCGGCGGTGCATGTTGAGGCGGCGCGCCGTCTCCGATACGTTGCGGTCGCACTGCTCAAAGACGCGCTGGATGTGCTCCCAGCGCACGCGGTCGGCCGACATCGGGTTGCT
Source organism: Reyranella sp. (assembly GCA_035485695.1). Classification (GTDB taxonomy): domain Bacteria; phylum Pseudomonadota; class Alphaproteobacteria; order Reyranellales; family Reyranellaceae; genus Reyranella. The sequence continues at coordinate 1,428 of DATHNU010000982.1, forward strand.
GGGCGGCGGCGGCAGCTTGCGGCCGTGCGCGGTCAGTGCCTGCTCGATGGCGTCGGCGTCGGCCGGCTTGGCGAGATAGTCGACCGCGCCTTCCTTCACCGCGGCGACGGCGGTGGCGATGTTGCCGTATCCGGTCAGCACGACAATGCGGATGTCGGGCCGCGCCTGGCGCAGCGGTCCCACCAGCTCGAGCCCGTTGCCGTCGCCCAACCTTAGGTCGAGCACGGCAAAGGCCGGCGGCCGCGCGGTCTGCGCCAGCGCCTCGGCGACCGAGCCGACCGACGTGACAATGAATCCGCGCAGCTCGAGCGCGCGCGCAATGCGGTTTCGGAACGCCGCGTCGTCGTCGGCGATCAGCAAGGTGCGATCCTTGTTCGTCGTCGCGCCGGCAATGACGGGCGACACGGGGCGGTTGGCGCCTGTGTCCTGGCTCATGGCGACTCCTTCGACATCGGCGGCTATGTAGCCTTGAAGACGGGATTTGGCCAGCGCACGGACACCGCCGCGCCGCCGCCGGCCAGGCGGTTGCCGAAGGTGACGGTGGCGCCAGTGCGTTCCAATAGCGTCTTGGCTATGAAAACGCCCAATCCCATGTGTCCTTCCTCGCCCTGGCGCGTGGAAATGAAGGGCGTGCCCAATTCGTCGAGCAGGGCCTGCGAAAAGCCCGGGCCGTCGTCGGAGACTTCGACTTCGGACCATTCGGCGGTCCAGCGGGTAGCGACAAGGATTTCGCGCCGGGCGAACGAAACGGCGTTGTGAACGATATTGCCTATTCCCTGCATGATTTCCGGACTGCGCACCTGGATCGGCGCCGTCGCCGGCGCGGTCTCTCCGATCGGGCCGGATTCGAAGATGATCGCAATGCCCTCGCGCTTGTAGTTCTGCGCCGCGGCCTCGATCAGCGCCGGCAGCGGCACGAGCGTATAGGCGTCGGACACGTCGCCCGCCGGATCGACCGACAGGCGGGCGAGGATGGCGCGGCAGCGATCCGACTCGGCGGACAGCAGCTCGACATCCTCGCGCAGCGGATCGTCGGTCTCGACCTCGCGCAGCATTTCCTTGGTCACCACCGCGATGGTCGACAGCGGCGAGCCGAGCTCGTGGGCGGCGGCGGCGGCCAGCGCGCCCAGCGCCGACAGGCGCTGCTCACGGGCAAGCGCTGCCTGCGCCGCGCCCAGCGCATCGGCCATTTGCCGCGCCTCCTCGGCGAGGCGCCAGCCGTAGAGCGTGATCAGCAGCGTGGTGAGGGTGAGGCCCGCCCACACGCCCGTGCGATAGATCTCCGGCAGGTCGGGCGGCGGGCCGCGCCACGGCAGCGGCTGATGGAAGATCCCGAGCAGCGCGATGCTGGCGATGGTGAGCAGCGACAGTGCGATGTTGCTGGCAAGCGACAGGATGGTGGCGCCGATGGCGACCGGCGCCAGCAGCAGCAGCACGAAGGGATTGACCAGCCCGCCGGTGAGGTAGAGCAGCACGGCAAGCTGCAGGATGTCGAAGGCGAGGAACACCGTGGCCTCGCGGTCG
>DATHNU010000983.1:0-4053 GCA_035485695.1 Reyranella sp.
CACCATCAGGCTGACTGTTTTGGCGGGAACGACATCGACCGGCCGGCCCAGCAGGCTGCCGGCGCACTCCAGCTCGTCGTCGCCCACGCCGAGATAAAGACAGGCCGCGAGCTGGATGGCGGGATGGGCGCCGATCACGACGGCGATCTCCAGGGTCTTGCCGGCCTCGGCCGCTCGGCGCGAGAACAGCGCGAGGTGGTGATTGGGTGCGATGCCGACCATGGCGGTGCGGTCGTCGAGGATGGCGAAGCGGGCGAAGGAGGCGTTGCCGCGGCCGGTCAACGGATCGCGCGCCAGGATCACGCCGGCCGTGATGTAGGCGCGGCTTTCTCGCTCGAAGAAGCGCGGCACCGGCAAGCCAGCCAGGGGGTCGTCAAACGCCACGACCTCCTGGACGCGACCGTTGGCGACCTTCACCGGCTTCACCGGCGCGCGGATCGCCTGATGGATGCGCGGCACGATCTCGCCGACGCCGATGCCCAAGGCGGCGGCGATGCGGGCGCGACTATTGAGCAGGTTGCCGGCGACCCGAAGCGGCGAGCCGACGACCGAGTCGAAGATCAAGGCGGGGCCGGCGTCGGCCGCCGAAAGAAAGGCCGACAGCTCGAACTCTCGCTCCACGGGCTTTGCCACGCGGACCAGGGCGCCCTCCCTTTCCAGGGCGGCCAGGAAGGGACGGATGGATTGCTCGTCGCTCATGATGTCCTTATCGGGCAGCCACTCAATTCCACCTCATGCTGAGGAGGCCGCGCAGCGGCCGTCTAGAAGCCTGGGCCACAACACGACTGCTCCCACCCTTCGAGACGCCGCCCTCCGGGCCGCTCGTCAGGGTGGAGCAAAGTCAGTATTCGCCGGAAAGCGCCTAGAAGGCCATCAGGTTATCGCGGAAATGCGCGTGGCCATACTCCCGGCGCGTGAGCTGGCGCTTCCACAGGGCCGGCACCAGCTCGTCGACGATCGAGGCGACGTATTTCGGCTTGAGATGGCCGGTGACCAGGAAGCCGTCGCCGCCGATCTCCTCCATCGCCTCCTGCATCTGGCCGGCGATCTGGTCGGCGGTGCCGACGAAATGCGTAAAACCCTGGCCGTTCGGCTTGGTCACGACGTCGCGCAGGGTGGCCTTGGGGCCGGCGTTCTTGAAGGTGCGCAGCAGGGTCTGCATGCCGTTGGTCTTGATCTCGGGCATCGGCGTGTCGAGGTCGAACTTGGAGAAGTCGAGGCCCGACAGGAACGACATGGCGGCCAGCCCGCGCTCGAGATGCTTGGCGCGCATCGCCGCCAGCGCCTTCTTGGTGTCCTCGACCTCGTCGGCGCTCTTCACCACCGTCGGCACGCAGGTGAACATGGTCTTGATCTTCGTCGGGTCGCGACCGAGGGCGGTGGCATGCTCCAGCACGTCGTCGCGATAGCCTTTCATGTCCGCGACTGTCTCGCCGCCGGCCAGCACGATCTCGGCATTGCGGCCGGCGAATTGCCGGCCGCGCGGCGAGCCGCCCGGCGCCACGAAGACGGGACGGCCCTGCGGCGAGCGCGGCACGTTGAGCGGCCCGCGCGTCTTGTAGAACTTGCCCTCGAAGTTCACCGCCTTGACCTTCGCCGGATCGATGAAGGTGTGGTTCGCCTCGTCCATCACCACGGCGTCGGGCTCCCAGGCGTCCCACAGCTGGCTCACGCAGTCGACGAATTCGTCGGCCATGTCGTAGCGCAGGTCGTGCTCGATCTGCTTGTCGAGGCCGTAATTCTGCGCGGCGGCATCGCTGGTCGCAGTCACGATGTTCCAGGCGATGCGGCCGCTCGAGAAATGATCGAGCGTCGACAGCGAGCGTGCCAGCAGCCAGGGCGGATAGAAGGTCGTGGTGAGCGTGGGCGCGAGGCCGATATGCCTGGTCGCCTGGATCAGGTAGGGCGTCAGCATCACCGGATCGAACTTCGGCGTCATGGTCGCATGCTTCAGGTAGAAGTCCATGCTGCCCTTGTAGGCGTAGGGCACGGCCGACGAATCCTCGAGGATGAACACGTCGAAGCAGGCGCGTTCCAGGGCGCGGGCGGCGTCGACGAAGATGTCGGGCTTGGTCCAGTCATAGCCCGGCGCGAAGCCCGGCTCGTTCCAGCCCTGGATCGTGATGCCGGGTCCTAAAAACCATCCGAGGTGAAACTTGCTCATGGAAGCTCCAGGTAATTGGTGATCGAGGCCGATCCGGTTGCGACCCGTGCAAGATCGCGGCCAAGCGCGAGCCGGTCTATGGCAGATACGACGCAGACGGTGCGCAACAACGTCATCTCGAGGCCTCCGGCGCCTGCCGGGGATCGAGCAGATCGCGCAAGCCATCGCCCAGCATGTTGACGGCCAACAGGGTCGTGAAGAGGAAGACGCCGGGAAAGAAGACCAGGGTCGGCCGGATCTGCCAGAGCGAACGGGCGTCGGCCAGGATATTGCCCCAGGACGGCGTGGTGGGCGGCGTACCGGCGCCGATGAAGGAAAGGGCTGCTTCGAGGATCATGGCGGTCGCCCAGACGAAGGTCGCCTGCACGATCAGCGGCGACACGATGCCGGGCAGCAGGTGGCGCACCATGATCATCGGCCGCGACGTGCCGGCGGCGACGGCGGCCTCGACGTAAGGCTGTTCGCGCAGCGACAGCACGATGCCGCGGATCAGGCGGGCGACCCTCGGGATCTCGACGATGGTGACGGCCACGATCACGTTCAGCACCGAGCCGCCGGTCACCGCCATCAGGGCGATGGCGAGCAGGATCGCGGGGATCGACATGACGCCGTCCATCACCCGCATCACGATGGCATCGAGCCGCCGGTCCGACGCCGACACCATGCCGACGAAGGTGCCGAGCAGCGACGACAGGAAGGCGACGGAGAAGCCCACGAACGGCGAGATGCGGGCACCGTAGAGGACGCGCGCGAAGAGGTCGCGGCCGAGCTGGTCGGTGCCGAACCAATGGAGCGCGGAGGGCGCCAGCAGACGGCTGCCGGGCGACAGCGCGCGCGGATCGCCCTTCAGCAGGTAGGGCGCGAGCAGGGCGAGCAGGACCATGGCCAAAAGCAGCCCGCCGCCGATCAAAATGTCGGCACGCCGGGTCAATAGCGGATCCTCGGATCGAGCAGCGTGTAGCAAAGGTCGACCGCGATATTCACCAGCACGTAGCCGGCGCTCAGCATCAGCACGACGCCCTGGATGATCGGATAGTCGCGGTGCAGGATCGCATCCACCGTGAGGCGGCCCACGCCGGGGATGGCGAAGACGTTCTCGGTGATGACGGCCGAGCCGATCAGGGTGGCGATGCCGATGCCAATGACGGTGATCACCGGGACCGCGGCGTTCTGCAGGGCGTGGCGGAACAGGATGCGCCACGGCGCCACGCCCTTGGCCCGCGCCGTGCGGATGTAGTCCTCCGACAGGACGTCCAGCATGGCGGCACGCGTCACCCGTCCGATGATCGCGGCATAGACCAAGCTCAAGGTCACGGCCGGCAGGATGAGGTTGCGCAGCCAGGACTGCACGCCTTCGGACAGCGGCACGAAACCCTGGACCGGCAGCCATTTCAGCGTGGTCGCGAAGATGAAAGCGAGGGCGTAGCCCGCGATGAAAGCGGGCAATGAAAAGCCCAGCGTCGTGAAATAGGTGAGCGCGCGATCAGTCCAGCCGCCGCGCCGTGCCGCGGCAGCGACGCCGAACGGCACGCCGACGGAGATCGAGAGCAGCACGCTCAAGGCCAGCAGCGAGAAGGTGGGCTGCAGGCGCTGCTCGATCATGTGCGTCACCGGCTCGCCGCTGAAGATCGAGGTGCCGAGATCGCCGTTCGCCATCTGCCACAGCCAGGTCATGAAGCGGACGTGCGGCGCCTGGTCGAGGCCGAGCGACGCGCGGATCTTTTCGATCTGCTCCGGGCTCGCCTGGTCGCCCGCCAGCACCATCGCCGGATCGCCGGGCGTCAGATAGAGCAGGCTGAAGACGATGAGCGCCACGATCCCCATCACGGGAACGGCCATCAGGAGGCGCCGGATGGTGTAGGCCAGCATCTAGTGCGATTTCCGTCGTC
>DATHNU010000984.1:0-2416 GCA_035485695.1 Reyranella sp.
CCACCTGGTGGGATGCGCTGGAAGCGGCGCAGAAGCACAAGTACTTCGACGAGCGCGGCCTTGTCGAGACCAAGGCCTTCCTCGAGGCGCCCGAGCAATGGTCGGCCAACCACGGCGGCCGCCCGCCGGCGCCCCGCTCGATGATGGGGCGGTAAAGCTCATCGCTGGGGGCGCGCCACTCCAGTGGCGCGTCTTCCTTTTCGGCGAAAGCGTCAATGCATGAGCCACAAGGGCTGGCATTCGCGGCACTATCTTCCGCACTTTGACTCCCAGGATGTTATTCAGTTCGTCACGTTCCGGCTCGCAGACAGCCTACCCGCGGCAGCGATCCAGCGCTTGAAAGGCGCTGACCGGCCTGAAACTTTGCGCCACGAAATGCTTGATCATGGTTGGGGAGCTTGTTGGCTAAAGTCTGATCCCATTGCCCGGCTCGTCGAGGATGCATTCCTGGCATTCGACGGGACGCGGTATCGCTTGCATGCGTGGACGGTCATGCCGAACCACGTCCACGTGCTCTTCACGGTTCTGCCGGTCGCATCACTTGGCAATATCGTCAGCTCATGGAAGCGCTTTACCGCTCGCCAAGCCAACCAGAAACTCGATCGGACCGGGTCATTTTGGCAAACTGAATATTGGGACCGTTTCATCAGAAATGAGGCCCACTTCTCTGCCGCCGAGAACTACATTGACCAAAATCCCGTGAAGGCGGGCCTCGTTAGCGAAGCCGCCTTATGGCCGTACGGCAGCGCCCGCCTCAAAGGATGACGCGCCACTGGAGTGGCGCGCCCCCAGCCCATTGCCTCCTGCATCAGGCGATGCGACCTTGGCTGTAATGATGCGCCGCCTGTTTTCCTTGGTTCTCGCGCTTTCGGCGCTCGCAGCGCCCGCCGCCGCCAAGGACGAGCTGGTGCTCGGCATGACGCAGACGCCGGGCACCTGGAATCCGCTGATAAGCTCGATGCTGGCCAAGTCGCTGATCAGCAACATGACGGCGCGGCCGCTCACGGCCTACGACGCCAACTCCAACCTCGTCTGCCTGGTCTGCACCGAACTGCCGACCGTCGAGAACGGCAAGGCGCGCGTGATCGACCTGCCCGATGACGGCAAAGGGGGTGGCAAGAAGGGCATGGAGGTCGATGTCGAGATGCGCGACATGAAGTGGGGCGACGGCGTGCCCGTCACCGCAAAGGACGTCGCCTTCACCCTCGAGGTCGGCAAGCATCCGCTGTCGGGCGTCGCTTCGTCGGAAAGTTACAAGCGCATCCTCAAGCTCGACATCAAGGACGACCGCCATTTCACCATGACGATCGACCGCGTGACGTTCGACTACAACAGCCTTGGCTTGAACATCGTCCCGGCACATATCGAGAAGCCGATCTTCGACGCCAATCCGGCGGAGTATCGCAACAAGACAGCCTACGATACCGATTCGACCAACCCGGGCCTCGCCTTCGGGCCCTACCGCATCGTCGAGATCGTGCCCGGCAGCCGCATCGCGCTCGAGCAGAATGCGAGCTGGACGGGCGAGAAGCCGCATTTCAAGCGCATCGTGGTGAAAATCATCGAGAACACCGCGGCGCTCGAGGCCAACCTGCTGTCCGGCAACATCGACTACGTGCTGGGCGAGCTCGGCCTCTCGCTCGACCAGGCACTGGCTTTCGAAAAGCGCCACAAGGACAAATACGACTTCATCTACAAGCCGGCACTGATCTACGAGCATATCGACACCAAGCTCGACAACGAGCTTCTGGCCGACCAGCGGGTGCGCCAGGCCATCCTGATGGCGATCGACCGCAAGGCGATCTCCGACAAGCTGTTCGAGGGCAAGCAGCCGGTCGCCGACGGCCCGGTCAGCCCGCTCGACCCGATGTACAGCCCGGTGGTGCGCCAATATCCCTACGATCCGGCGGCGGCGCGCAAGCTTCTGGAGGAAGCGGGCTTCGCCGAGGTCAAGAACGGCGTGCGCCAGAATGCCAAGGGCGAGCGTCTGTCGATCGAAATCTCGACCACCGCCGGCAATCGCGTACGCGAGCTCGTGGCGCAGGTGATCCAGAGCCAGCTGCGCCAGGTCGGGATCGAGGTGCGCATCAAGGCCGAACCGCCGCGCATCTTCTCGGAATCGCTGAACCGGCGGCAGTTCACCGGCCTCGCCATGTATGCCTGGGTCGAGCAGCCCGAAGGCGTGCCGCGCTCGACCCTGCATTCCGACGAGATCCCCTCGGCCGCCAACGGCTGGAGCGGCCAGAACTATCCGGGCTACCGGAGTCCCGAGATGGACAAGGCGCTCGACGCCGCCGAGCGCGAGCTCGACGCCACCAAGCGCCGCGCCCTGTTCGCCGACATCCAGCGCATCCATGCCGACGACCTGCCGGTCCTGCCGCTGTTCTTCCGCGTCGATCCTTTCGTGATCCCCAAG